>NZ_JBTCWL010000047.1:0-31272 GCF_054325275.1 Oryzihumus sp. | reverse complement strand
TCGGGCTGCGTGTTCCGCACACGGTGCCCCAAGGCGCAGGAGAAGTGCGCCGCCGAGGTCCCCGTGCCGGTCGAGATCTCCCCGGGCCACCGCGTCGCCTGCCACTTCCCCGAGGAGCGATCGGTCGTCTAGTGCCCGATGCCTCCCCCCGGCGCCGCCTGCTGTTCGTCCATGCCCATCCGGACGACGAGACCCTCACCACCGGTCTGACGATGGCGCACTACGTGGACGCCGGGCACGACGTCCACGTGCTCACCTGCACCCTGGGTGAGGAAGGGGAGGTCATCCCGCCGCAGCTGCGGCACCTCGCCGCTGACCGGGAGGACCGGCTCGGGCCGTGGCGCCGCGAGGAGCTGCGCCGGGCCATGGACCGCCTCGGCGTGACCCACAGCGTGCTGGGAGAGGACCCCGCCTCCGGGGTCTTCTCCCGCTACCGCGACTCCGGTATGGCGGGCACGCCCAGTGCCGCCCACCCGGATGCCTTCGCGGGTGCTGACCTCGCGGACGCGGCGGCGCTGCTGGCCGCGCACCTCCGCGCGCTCGACCCCGACGTCGTGGTCACCTACGACGCGCACGGGGGCTACGGCCACCCGGACCACATCCAGACCCACCGGGTCACCATGGAGGCCCTCGCCGGGCTGGGAGCACAGGCGCCGGCGGCTTTCTGCATCGTCACCCCGCAGGCGTGGGCCGTGCAGGACCGCGCCTGGCTGGCCGGCCACGTCGACCCGGCCGACCCGCCGCTGCACGTGCCGGCGCCGGGGGAGGACTACCCGCCCTCGGTCGTGCCCGACGACGTGCCGACCCACGTGGTCGAAGCGCCGCAGCTGGTCCCGGTCCAGGCTGCGGCCCTGGGCGAGCACGCTACCCAGGTGCGCGTGTTCGACGGCTACTACGCCCTGTCCAACGACATCGCCGCGCGGCTGTCCGGGCGTGAGGCGTTCGTCCGGGTCGACCCGGGCACCGGGCGGCGGCTGGTTGCGGCCGGTGCCGCCCGGCATACCGGTCTGCTCGCGCAGGAGGGGGAGCGATGAGCGCCCAGGAGTCGCTGCCCGACGTCGGCCTGTTCCGGCGGGCCATGGGCCGATTCGCCACCGGGGTGACCGTCGTGAGCACCCTGGCCGGCGGGCATGACCACGCCATGACCGCCAACGCCGTGACCTCCGTGTCCCTGGACCCGATGCTGCTGCTGGTGTGCGTCGAGCGCGACGCCCGGTTCCACGATGCGGTCATCGAGGCCGGCGTGTGGGGCGTCAGCGTCCTCGGCGCCGGCGCCCGGGCCACCGCCGACTGGCTCGCGACCCGGGGTCGGCCGCTGCACGGTCAGCTGGACCGCGTGGCCCACCACCGCGGTGAGCGCACCGGGGTGGCGCTGCTCGACGGGGCCCTGGCCTCGTTCGAGTGCCGGACCACCGACGTCCACCCCGGCGGCGACCACAGCATCGTGGTCGGCGAGGTCGTCTCCGTCGTGGCGCACGACCACGCCGGCGACGCGCTGCTGTACTACCGCGGACGCTACGAGACGCTGGCCTGACGGGACAGGGGGCAGGGGTGAGGGAGCAGGAGGGGGCAGGCCGGGCCGCACTGCGGTCGGGGGTCGCGCTGGGTGTCCTCGCGGCCGTCTACCTGGGGCTGGCGGTGTTCCTCGGCCGGCACGTGCCCGCCGGGACCACCGTCGACGGCGTGCCGGTGGGCGGGATGACCCCGTCACAGGCTGCGGTCACCCTCAAGCATGCCCTGGCCACGAAGGCCTCGATGCCGGTGCACCTGCAGGTCGGTGACGAGGTCCGCGACCTCGACCCCAGCGCCGCCGGGCTGTCGCTGGACGTCGACGCCACGCTGGCCGACCTCACCGGCTTCAGCCTCGACCCGCGCGACATCTGGCAGCACCTCACCGGCAACAGCGCCGAGCCGCTGCGCATCCAGACCGACCGGGCCAAGCTCAAGGACGCCCTGACGGACCTGTCGCGCGGTGTCGACCAGCCGGTCAAGGAGGGCTCGATCTCCTTCGCCGGCGCCAAGGTCAGCACCGTGATGTCCGTGCAGGGCCGTGCCCTCAACGTCGACGAGACCGCCCGGGCCGTGCAGCAGGCCTGGCCTCGCCAGGCAGTCATCCGCGCCGTGGTTGACGTGGTCCAGCCCAGGCTCGGGCCGGCCCAGCTCGCCGACGTGGTGCGCACGTTCGCCACCCCGGCCCTGTCCGCGCCGGTGACCGTCAAGGCCGGCGCCCGGACGGTCACGCTCAGTCCGGCGCAGTTCTCGGCCGCGCTCGGGGTGCGGGCCGCGGACAACGGCCAGCTCAGCCCGGTCGTCGACGGCGCCAAGGTCCTGGCGGCGCTGCGCGCGGCCGACCCGCAGGTCGAGCAGGCGCCCGTCGACGCCTCGGTGGCCATCCGGGCCGGTCGCCCGGTCGTGGTGCCCGCCGTGCCCGGCCGCCGCGTCGACCCCGCGGTGCTCGGCCCGGCGTTCCTCCGGGCCCTGACCGCTCCGGTCCGCACCGCCGTGGTCGCCTCGTCCAGCGCGGCGCCCAAGGTCAGCACCGAGGCGGTCAAGGCCCTCGGCATCACGAGCCGGATCTCCACCTTCACCACGCAGTTCCCGTTCAACCCGCCGCGGACCACCAACATCACGGTGGCGGCCCGCACCCTCGACGGGACCATCGTGCGCAGCGGCGAGACGTTCAGCCTCAACGGCCTGCTCGGCCAGCGCACCCCGGCGAAGGGCTACCGGCAGGCACCGGTCATCAACGGTGGGCGGCTGGAGAAGGACTACGGCGGCGGCGTCAGCCAGGTGTCAACGACGCTGTTCAACGCGGTCTTCTTCAGTGGCGCCAAGATCATCGAGCACACCCCGCACTCCTTCTACATCGCCCGCTACCCCGAGGGGCGCGAGGCGACGGTCTCCTGGCCCGGGGTGGACAACACGTGGCAGAACGACACCGGCCACGCCATCTACATCCAGGCGCAGGTCACCAGCAGCTCGATCACCGTGTCCTTCTACGGCACCAAGGTCTGGGACGTCGAGGCGGTCAAGGGGCCCCGGCGCAACGTCAAGCAGCCCCGGACCATCGTCGACGACAAGCCCGGCTGCGTGCCGCAGAGCCCCACGCCCGGCTTCGACGTCACCGTGACCCGGGTGTTCAAGCGGGGTGGGGCCACGGTGCGGACCTCGCAGTTCAGCACCCACTACATTCCCGAGGACGACGTGCGCTGCACCCACCCCCAGGCGGGGTGACGGCCGGGCCTCAGCGGTCGAGGTAGGAGTAGCTGTGGTGCGGCGAGAAGCCGAGCGAGGAGTACAACCCGACGGCCGGCTCGTTGGCGTGCAGGGTCTGCAGGTAGAGCGAACGGGTGCCTCGGGCCACGGCCCGGGCCGCCAGCGCACCGGTGAGGGCGCGCGCCAGCCCGTGGCCACGGTGCTCCGGGTCCACCCACACGCCGTACAGGCCGGCCCAGCCTCCGGCCACGAGACCGAGACGGGCCAGGGCCACGACCCGGCCCCCGACCGCAGCGGAGGCGAACAGCTGCCCCGGTGAGCCGCTGAGCACGGACTGGGTCGAGCCGGGGACCACCTCGCGCTGGCGGGCATAGGCGTCCAGCCACTGCGGCGTCAGCTCCTCGGCGACCTCGACGTCAGCTGCCCCGGCACTCGTGTCGGCCACGACCTGCGCCGCGGAGGTCATCACCACCGAGCGGTTGGTCTCGTGGTAGCCCCGGTCCAGCAGCAGGGCCCCGAGCCGGTCCTCGGCCATGGCGAAGCCGACCGGCCCGGCGACCAGGAAGCGGGGCGGGAGCCCGCGCGCGGCGTACCAGTCCTCGGCCCGGGCGACGGCCTCCGGCAGCGGCAGCCCGGGGTCACCGAGGGGGAGCACCGAGTTGGCCCGGCCGGTGAACCCGCCGGCGGCGCGCAGGACCCAGTCGCCCAGGCGGGCCCGCTCCACCGGGGCCCAGCCCTCGACCATGACGCGCTGCAGGTCCTCCACCGACAGCGCCAGGTGGGGTGCGCCGCGGCGGGTGGGCCTGGGCGGCACGACCTTGGCGGCGACCACACGCGAGCGCTCGATGGTCACCGCCCCCTGACGGGTGTCCACCACGAGGGAACCCGCGTCAACGGACACCAGCGTGCCCACGGCGTCGGTCAGCGACGCGCCGCCGGCGGGGTCGGCGAGCCGTGAGCGCACCACCACGCGGGCGCCGACGGGCAGCCCCTCGACGGGGTCGGGAGCGGTCATCGGCAGGAGCTTTCGTGTCGCAGCATGGACCCCCGTACTGCGGGAGGTGAGGACTCGGCATACTAGGCCGCGTAGCCAGCCACGTGCGCAGGAGGACCGACCCACCATGACCTACGTCATCGCCCAGCCTTGTGTGGATCTCAAGGACAAGGCCTGCATCGAAGAGTGCCCGGTCGACTGCATCTACGAAGGCGAGCGCTCGCTCTACATCCACCCGGACGAGTGCGTCGACTGCGGCGCCTGCGAGCCGGTGTGCCCTGTGGAGGCCATCTACTACGAGGACGACGTGCCCGAGCAGTGGAAGGACTACTACAAGGCCAACGTCGAGTTCTTCGACGACCTGGGCAGCCCCGGTGGTGCGGCCAAGCTCGGCGTCATTGCCAAGGACCACCCGCTGATCGCGGCGCTGCCCCCGCAGGAGCATGACGAGTAGGACTGCCCGCTGATGCAGCTGCCTGACTTCCCCTGGGACTCGCTCGCTCCGTTCAAGGAGCGGGCGAGTGCCCATGTCGGGGGCCTGGTCGACCTGTCGGTCGGCACCCCCGTGGACCCCACCCCCGAGGTGGTCCAGCGCGCCCTGTGCGCGGCCGCGGACGCCCCCGGCTACCCCCAGACGTGGGGCACCGCCCGCCTGCGCGAGGCCGTCGCCGGTTGGTTCGCGCGGCGCCGCGGCGTGCCCGACCTCGACCCCGACGGGGTGCTGCCGACGGTGGGCAGCAAGGAGCTCGTCGCATGGCTGCCGACCCTTCTGGGCCTGGGCGCCGGCGACGTGGTCGCCTTCCCGGAGGTGGCCTACCCGACCTATGACGTGGGCGCGCGGATCGCGGGCGCCTCGCCGCTGCCGATGCGGAGCCTGACCGGCCTGGGACCGCTGACCACCGCCGGGACCCCCAAGCTGCTGTGGGTCAACAGCCCGAGCAACCCCACCGGGCAGGTCCTCGGGGTCGAGCACCTGAAGAAGCTCGTCGACTGGGCCCGCGAGCACGGTGTCGTGGTCGCCAGTGACGAGTGCTACGCCGAGCTGGACTGGCGCGAGGGGGCCGGCCCGGGGTCGGTGCCCAGCATCCTGGACCCGCGGGTCACCGGTGGCAGCCACGAGGGCCTGCTTGCGGTCTACTCGCTGTCCAAGCAGAGCAACCTGGCCGGCTACCGCGCCGCCTTCGTGGCCGGCGACGTGACCCTCGTGCGCGCGCTGCTCGAGGTGCGCAAGCATGCCGGCATGATCGTGCCCTGGCCGGTCCAGCAGGCCATGCTCGCGGCGCTGGCCGACGACGACCACGTGGCCGCCCAGAAGGAGCGCTACCGCCTGCGCCGGGACCGGCTGCGCGCGGCGCTGGAGGCCTTCGGGCTGCGGGTCGACCACTCCGAGGCTGGCCTGTACCTGTGGAGCACGCGCGGCCAGGACTGCTGGGAAACCGTTGCGGCGCTTGCAGATCGGGGCATCCTCGTCGCTCCGGGCGGCTTCTACGGCAGCGCCGGCGCCGAGCACGTGCGGGTGGCGCTCACCGCCACCGACGAGCACATCGACGCGGCCGTCGCCCGCCTGGGCTGAGCCGGGGGCCGTTTACCCGCCAGTAGACCCGCTGGGGTACCGTCGTTGCCGACTGTGTGCCCCGGCAACGAGGCCGGGCGATGAGGAGGACGGGACTTCATGACGACGGACGCAACGGGGGCGGTACTCCGCGCGGGCGACAAGGAGCTCGCCTTCCCACTGGTCCAGGCCACCGAGGGGAACGACGCCTACGACATCTCCAAGCTGATGAAGGAGACGGGCAACGTCACCCTCGACTCGGGGTTCGTCAACACGGCCTCCTGCCGGTCGGCGATCACCTACATCGACGGCGACGCCGGGATCCTTCGCTACCGGGGCTACCCGATCGAGCAGCTCGCCGAGAAGTCGACCTTCGTGGAGACCTCGTTCCTGCTGATCTACGGTCACCTGCCCTCCGCGGCCGAGCTGGAGGACTTCACCTCCCGCATCCGCCGGCACACGCTGCTGCACGAGGACCTGAAGCGCTTCTTCGAGGGCTTCCCGCGTGACGCCCACCCGATGCCGGTGCTGTCCTCGGCCGTCTCGGCGCTGTCCACCTTCTACCAGGACAGCCTCAACCCGTTCGATCCCGAGCAGGTCGAGATCTCCACGGTCCGCCTGCTGGCCAAGCTGCCGACCATCGCGGCCTACGCCTACAAGAAGTCGGTCGGCCAGCCGTTCCTCTACCCCGACAACTCCCTGTCGCTGGTGGAGAACTACCTGCGGATGACCTTCGGCTTCCCGGCCGAGCCCTACGACCTCGACCCGGTCATGGTCAAGGCGCTCGACCAGCTGCTGATCCTGCACGCGGACCACGAGCAGAACTGCTCCACCTCCACGGTGCGCCTGGTCGGCTCCTCGCACGCCAACCTCTTCGCCTCGGTGTCGGCCGGCATCAATGCCCTGTTCGGCCCGCTGCACGGCGGCGCCAACCAGGCCGTGCTGGAGATGCTGGAGCAGATCCGCGACAACGGCGGCAACGTCGACGAGTTCGTGCGCAAGGTCAAGAACAAGGAAGACGGTGTCAAGCTCATGGGCTTCGGGCACCGCGTCTACAAGAACTACGACCCGCGCGCGGCGATCATCAAGAAGACCGCGGACGAGATCCTCGAGAAGCTCGGCAAGCGCGACGAGCTGCTCGACATCGCGATGAAGCTCGAGCAGGTGGCGCTGGAGGACGACTACTTCGTCTCCCGCAAGCTCTACCCCAACGTCGACTTCTACACCGGCCTCATCTACAAGGCCATGGGCTTCCCGACCCGCATGTTCACGGTGCTGTTCGCGCTGGGCCGCCTGCCCGGCTGGATCGCCCAGTGGCGCGAGATGATCGAGGACCCCGAGACCAAGATCGGCCGTCCGCGCCAGCTCTACATCGGCGAGACCGCGCGCGACTACGTCGCGATGACGCAGCGCTGAGCCGGCCACACGGCATACCGACGAAGCCCCACCTCCCGCTGCGGGAGGTGGGGCTTCGCGCGTCCCGGAGTATGCCGGGTGCGTGCCTCAGTGCCGGGTGATGACGACCGTGGTGGCCGGGGCGGGCTGACGGGCCCGGGACCACGACCAGGCCTGGGTGTCGCGGTCGCGGGTCCAGGTGCGGTCCCCGACGGTGACGCTGGTGAAGCCGTCGGCCTCGGCGTGGGAGACCGCCCAGGAGGCGAGCGCCCAGGCCTGCTGGGCCGAGGTGGCGCGCACGGTCAGGAGCCTGCCCTGTGCCGTGGGCTTGACCGCGAACTCCCGGGCCAGCGCGGTCACCACGGTCGCGGCCGGCCGGGCCGTCGTCGCCGCGTCGAGCCGGCAGCCCAGGCCACCGGGGGAGTGACCCGCCAGGGTGGAGGCCAGCACGCGCCCCTCCCGCTCGTGGTCGGCGTAGGCCTCGGGGAAGGCGCTCTTCTGCACCCGCTGGGCGACCTTGGTGATCTCCATGTCCTGGTAGCCGGGCACCTTGACCAGCTCGTCGTAGAACCGGTTGGAGGCGTAGACGGGGTCGAGGATCTGCTCCTCGGTGCCCCAGCCCTGCGAGGGGCGCTGCTGGAAGAGCCCCAGCGAGTCCCGGTCACCGAAGCGGATGTTGCGCAGCTTGGACTCCTGGATCGCGGTGGCCAGCGCGATCGTCGCGGCCCGTGCGGGCAGGCCTCGTCGCACGGCCACCGCGGTGATGGTCGCCGCGTTGGCCATCTGCTCGGGGGTGAAGGTCACCTCCTGCCCGGAGGCCACGGCGCGGCAGCTCGGTCCACCGAAGTTCTTCACCACTCCCTGCACGCCGAGGTAGCCGCCGATGCCGACGGCCACCACAAGCACCAGGAGGATGCTGCGACCGATCCAGCGGCGGCGACGACGGTGTGGTCGCACGGTGACCATCGGTGGGGTCAGCTCCTCAGGTGTTGGCGTGCAGCGCGCTGTTCAGCGTGATGCCCTGGCCGGTGCGGGAACGGGCCTCGACGGCTCCGGTGACCGAGTTGCGGATGAACAGCAGGCCGGGGGTGCCCGAGAGCTCCCTGGCCTTGACCACGCGGCCGTCCTCGAGGGTCACCTTGGTGCCGGCGGTGACGTAGAGACCGGCCTCGACGACGCAGTCGTCGCCCAGGGCGATCCCGATGCCGGCGTTGGCGCCGAGCAGGCAGCGCTCACCGATGCTGACCCGATCGGTGCCGCCACCCGAGAGGGTGCCCATGATCGAGGCCCCGGCGCCGACGTCTGAGCCGTCCCCGACCACGACGCCCTGCACGATGCGGCCCTCGACCATGGAGGTGCCCAGGGTGCCGGCGTTGAAGTTGCAGAAGCCCTCGTGCATGACGGTGGTGCCCTCGGCCAGGTGGGCGCCCAGGCGCACGCGGTCGGCGTCGGCGATCCGCACGCCGCCGGGGACGACGTAGTCGGTCATCCGGGGGAACTTGTCCACGCCGAACACCTGTACCGGGCCCTGCTCGCGCAGCCGCAGGCGGGTCCGCTCGAAGCCCTCCACCGGGCACGGGCCGTAGTTGGTCCACACGACGTTGGAAAGAGCACCGAAGATGCCGTCGAGGTTGATCGTGTTGGGCTGCACCAGGCGGTGGGAGAGCAGGTGCAGGCGCAGGTAGGCGTCGGAGGCGTCCCTGGGGGCCTCGTCGAGGTCGATGACGACGTGCACGAGGCGCAGGGTCACCCCGCGGCGGGGGTCCTCCTTGGCCAGCCCGGCCAGCTCCGGCGGGGCACCGTAGGGGTCGTTGCTGTCGGCGGCCCCCAGCGCGGGGCTCGGGAACCAGGTGTCCAGCACCTTTCCCTCGCTCGTGACGGTGGCCAGTCCCCAGCCCCAGGCGGTGCGCGTGTCGGTCATGGCGCACAGCCTAGAAGAGGCCACCGGGGAGGTGGCCACCCGCCGGATACGCTGCGGGGCATGAGCCGCCTGGACCTGAGCACCGACGTCGTCAGCCTCACCGCCGCCCTGTGTGACCTGGAGTCGGTGAGCGGCAACGAACAGGCGCTCGCCGACGCGGTCGAGGAGGCGCTGACCGCGCTGCCGCACCTGAGCGTCACCCGCGACGGCAACACGGTCATCGCCCGCACCGACCTGGGTCGCCCGGAGCGCGTCGTCCTCGCCGGCCACCTCGACACCGTGCCGCTGACCACGCCGCCGAACCTGCCCACGCGCCGTGAGGGCGACGAGCTCGTCGGGCGCGGCACCGTCGACATGAAGGGCGGGGTCGCGGTGCAGCTGCGCATCGCCGCCGCCGTGGCCGAGCCCAGCCGCGACGTCACGTTCGTGTTCTACGACTGCGAGGAGGTCGAGAGCGAGCGCAACGGCCTGGCCCGGGTGGGCCGCAACCGCCCCGAGCTGCTCGAGGCCGACTTCGCGGTGCTGCTCGAGCCCACCGACGGCGGCATCGAGGGCGGGTGCAAGGGCACCATCCGGGTCGAGGTGACCGCCCGGGGCAAGGCCGCCCACTCCGCCCGGCCGTGGAACGGCGTCAACGCCATCCACGGGGCGCACGCCATCCTGGGCCGGCTGACGGCCTACGAGGCGCAGACCGTGGAGGTGGACGGGCTCGCGTACCACGAGGCGCTCAACGCGGTCGGTATCCGCGGCGGCATCGCCGGCAACGTCATCCCCGACGAGTGCGTGGTCGTCGTCAACTACCGCTTCGCGCCGAGCATGACCAGCGCCGAGGCGGAGGAGCACCTGCGCGAGCTGTTCGAGGGCTACGACGTGCGCGTCACCGACGCCGCCGACGGCGCGCGCCCGGGCCTGCAGCTGCCCGCTGCCAAGGCCTTCGTGGACGCCCTCGCCGTGCCGGTGACCGCCAAGGAGGGCTGGACCGACGTGGCGCGGTTCTCCGCCCTCGACATCCCGGCGGTCAACTTCGGCCCTGGCGACCCCAACCTGGCCCACCACGACGACGAGCGGGTGCCGGTGCAGCAGCTGGTCGACGCCGAGGCGGCCCTGCTGCGCTGGCTGGCGTGAGCACCTCCCGTAGGTTGACCGTGTGAGCGAGAACCTCGAGTACCACACCGGTCCGGTCACCCTCCGGGGCAGCCAGGTCCCGCCGACCACGACCGACCAGCGCCTGCTGGACAGCCGTGGACCCGTCGACTGGCTGCACGCCGACCCGTGGCGGGTCATGCGCATCCAGAGCGAGTTCGTCGAGGGCTTCGGCGCCCTGGCCGAGCTCGGCCCGGCGGTGAGCGTGTTCGGTTCGGCGCGCACCCGCCCCGACGACCCGGCATACGCCCTCGGGGTGAAGGTGGGCCGCAAGCTGGTCGAGGCGGGCTACGCGGTCATCACCGGTGGCGGCCCCGGCGCCATGGAGGCGGCCAACAAGGGCGCCCTGGAGGCCGGTGGCACCAGCGTGGGGCTGGGCATCGAGCTCCCCTTCGAGCAGGGGCTCAACCGCTACGTCGACCTCGGCGTCAACTTCCGCTACTTCTTCGCCCGCAAGACGATGTTCGTCAAGTACGCCCAGGGGTTCATCGTCCTGCCCGGCGGGTTCGGCACCCTCGACGAGCTGTTCGAGGCGCTCACCCTGGTGCAGACCCGCAAGGTGACCTCGTTCCCGCTGGTGCTCATGGGTCGCGACTACTGGGGCGGCCTGCTGGACTGGCTGCGGGGCACCGCGGGCGCCGCCGGAACGATCACCCTCACGGACATCGACCTGCTGCACCTGACCGACGACGCCGACGAGGCGGTCGACATCATCCTGCGAGCCGAGAACGGCCACGTCCCGCAGCGCCCCGAGTAGCGCATCCGTCGGAAGCAGTAGCGCGCCCGCTCACCTGTCCCGCATAGTGAGCACGTGACCATGGTCTCCCCGCTGCCGCGTCGCGGCAGCACCATCGCCGGGCGTGACGCCGCCGGGCGCCGGCTGCGGATCTCCTCCCACCCGGACGCCGGCCGCGTGGTGCTCTCGATCTGGCAGGACGAGATCTGCCGGGCCACGCTGCGACTCGCCGAGGAGGACGTGCCCGAGCTGGTCCGCATGCTCACCGGCACCCTGGTCGACCAGCACGTCGTCGAGGACGACCGCACCGCCTGACCTCGCCACGGCGGGACAGGCGCGTCGCCCACGGCCCGTCAGGCCAGCGCCCGTCAGGCCAGCGCCCGGCGGGCCAGTGCCGGCACCCCCGAGCGCAGTCCTGCCACCATGTCCAGCACCTGCCGGGTCGCCGCGACGTCGTGCGCCCGGACGAGCCGCACGCCCTCCCAGGCCGCCACGGCCGTCGTCGTCAGCGTCCCCGTCACCCGGTCGGACTTCTTGCCGTCCAGACCCAGCGTCTCGGCGATGAACTTCTTGTTGGACACCGCCAGCAGCACCGGCCAGCCGGTCTCCACGAGGGTCGCCACGCCGCCGGTGAGCCGCAGCGAGTGGTAGGAGTTCTTGCCGAAGTCCTGCGCGGCGTCGATGAGCAGGCCGTCCTCGCGCACCCCGGCCTGCACGGCCCGGTCGGCCTGGCCGAGCAGGTCGGCCACGGCCTGCCCGAGCACGTCGGCGTAGCGCACCCGGTGCGGGTCGGTCCGCGGAGGGTGGCCGCCGGTGTGCGCGCAGATGTATGCCGCGCCCCACTGCGCCGCGACCGAGGTCAGCTCCGGGTCGTGCCCGGCCCACGCGTCGTTGACGATGTCCGCGCCCGCCGCGCAGGAGGCGTCGGCGACCGAGGCCCGCCACGTGTCCACGCTGATGATCAGGTCCGGGTAGCGCTCTCGCACCGCGCGCAGGAACGGCACGACCCGGCGCTCCTCCTCGGCGGCGCTGACGTCGGGTCCCGGTCCGGCCCGCACCCCGCCGAGGTCGACCGCGTCGGCCCCGTCGTGGACCGCCCGGTCGACCGCGTCCAGGGCCACGTCGTCGTCGAGGAACATGCCCTGGTCGTAGAAGGAGTCGGGGGTGCGGTTGATGATCGCCATCAGTCCGGTCTCGCCCGGGGCGAAGACGCGGCCACGCAGACGCAGGTCACGACCGGGGGGCACATGCTGGGGCATGGCACGATCATCCCGTGATCGTGTTCTTTCTGCTCGTGGTGGTCCTGCTCATCGGGTTGACCGCGGCCGTGGTGACCGGCCGGATCGGCGGCGTGATGGCCGACCCGGTGTCCACGTCGCCGTTCGAGGGGCTGGTGCCGGGCCGCCTCGCGGCGCAGGACGTCACGGGGCTGCGTTTCGACCTCGGGCTGCGCGGCTACCGTATGGACCAGGTCGATGCCGTGCTCGACCGGCTCGCCGACGAGCTCGCGGCGCGCGACGAGGAGCTGGCCGCGCTGCGAGCCTCCCGCGCGGCGACCGAGGGCTGACCACCAACCGCGAGCAGACACGGGCAGGGCATGGGAACGTTCGAGATCACGCGGTCGGTGCACGCCGACCCGGCCACGCTGTGGCGGGTGGTGACCGACTGGGCGGGCTACGCCGACTGGATGCCGCTCACGCGGATGCAGCTCGACGACGGTCCGACCCGGGTGGGCTACGGCTTCGCCGGCGTCTCGGGCGTCGGCCCCCTCTCCTTCGCCGACTCGATGGTGGTCACCCACTGGCAACCGCCGACCGACGCCGCGGACGGGGAGTTCCGGGTGCGCAAGACGGGCCGGGTCCTCGCCGGCTGGGCCGCGGTCACCGTCGCGCCCGGCCCCGACGGCGCCTCGCTGCGCTGGGTCGAGGACATCACCGTGCGACCGCGCCCGGTCGGCCGGCTGCTGGCCCCGGTCGCCGACCGCGTCAACCGCGCCATGTTCGGCCGGGCCGTCGACGCCATGGTCGCCCGCGCCGAGAAGGAGGCCGGCGGTGAGCGGTGACGGCGCCGTCGTCGGTGCGGACGGGCTGGCCCGCTGCGGCTGGGCCGGGAGCACCCCCGACTACACGGCATACCACGACACCGAGTGGGGCGTGCCGGTCCACGGTGAGACCGCTCTGTTCGAGCGGCTCACCCTCGAGGCGTTCCAGTCCGGGCTTTCCTGGCTGACGATCCTGCGCAAGCGCGAGGCGTTCCGGGCGGCGTTCGCCGGCTTCGACGCCGGAGCGGTCGCCGGGTTCGGGGACGCCGACGTCGCCCGGCTCATGGCCGACACCGGCATCGTGCGCAACCGGCTCAAGGTCAACGCCGCACTCACCAACGCCCGCGCCGTGGTGGCCCTGCGCGACCGGGGCGGCCTCGACGCGCTGGTCTGGTCGCATGCCCCCGAGCGGCACCAGCGGCCGCGGACCATGGCCGAGGTGCCGGCCACGTCGCCGGAGTCGGTGGCACTGGCCAAGGCGCTCAAGCGGCACGGCTTCGTCTTCGTCGGGCCCACGACGATGTATGCCGCGATGCAGGCCTGTGGGCTGGTCGACGACCACGTCCGCGGCTGCCACCGGGGCGGCGCATGAGGCGCCTGCGCCAGCGTCCCTTCCTCGCCGTCGTCATCGGGGTCTACCTGCTGTGCCGCCTGTTCTCGACGGTGGTCATCGCGGTCGTCGCGCACTACCAGGCGCCGGTGAGCTGGACCGGACCGCACCCCGACTACTTCTCGATGACCGTGCTCTGGGACGGCAGCTGGTACCGGCACATCGCCGAGGTCGGCTACCCCGACCGGCTGCCGGTCATCAACGGCGACATCCAGCAGAACGACTGGGCGTTCTACCCCGCGTTCCCGATGATCGCCCGCTGCCTGATGTGGGTGACCGGGCTGGGCTTCCCGGTGGTGGCCTCGACCCTGTCCCTGGTGTGCGGCACCGGGGCGGCCGGGCTCATGGGCGTGCTGCTGCGCGACCGGGTCGGCCGCCGGGCGGCGATCGCCGGCGTGGCGGTGTTCGCCGCCTTCCTGTCCGCGCCCGTCCTGCAGCTGGCCTACACCGAGAGCCTGGCGATGCTGCTGCTGTGCGGCTACCTGCTCGCCATCGGCCGGGAGCGCTGGCTCACCGCGACCTCCCTGGCCCTGGCCATCGGGCTGACCCGGCCCATCGCCGCGCCGCTGGCCGTGGTGACGCTCGTGGCGGTGTGGCTGCGTTGGCGCCGTCGCGCCGAGGAGCCGGTCCGGATCCGCGAGGGTGCCGCCGCGCTGTCCGCGCTGGCCGGCTGCGGAGTGGCGGGGCTGATGTGGCCGGCCATCGCCGGCTGGGCCACCGGCGACCCCACGGCCTACACCGACACCATGGCCACGTGGCGCTCCGGGGGCGAGATCGTCCCGGTGAAGCCGTGGTGGGACATGGCGCACTACCTGGCCGGCGACACGTGGGGCCCGATCTGGCTGGTGGTCATCGGGGTGCTCCTGCTCGCGATGATGCTGGGGCCCTGGGCGCGCGCGCTGGGGCCGGAGCTGCGGGTGTGGACCCTGTCCTACGCCGCCTACTTGGTGCTGGTCCTCGACCCGTGGACCAGCATCTACCGCTACCTGCTCCCGATGTTCCCGCTAGCCGTCGTCGCGGTGGGCGGCGGCTGGACCGACCGCCGGGAGCGCCTGCTGCCCTGGCGTGCCGGGCTGCTGGTCGTCCTGGGCCTGGCCGGTGAGGTCTGGTGGGTCTGGGAGCTGCTGCGGTTCGTGCCCCCGACGGACTTCCCGCCGTGATCCGGGCGCTGCGTGACCGGCTGCTCGCGAAGCCGACGTGGGTGGTGCTGCTGTGGGCATGGGCCGTCAGCCGGGTCGTCACGGCCCTGGTCGTCCAGGCCACCGCGATGTGGGTCCAGGAGCCCGCGGGCGTCCACTCCTCGCACCCGGGCTACCTCGACATGGTGCCCATCTGGGACGGCACGTGGTACCGCGAGGTGGTCGTCCACGGGTATCCGCTGCCCCTGCCGGTGGACGCGTTCAGCGGCCAGGTGACCTTCAGCGCGTGGGCGTTCTACCCCGGGTTCCCGCTGCTGGTGCGGCTGCTGACCGCTGTGGGGATCCCGTTCACCGGGGCCGCGCTGGTCGTCAACCTCGCCGCCGGCGCGGCGGCGGTCGTGCTGATGTGGCACGTGCTGCAGGACGGCGCGACGACGGTCCTGGCCAGGCGCATGGCCCTCCTGGCGACGATGCTGTGGTGCCTGTACCCGGCCACGGCCGTGCTGCAGGTGGCCTACACCGAGGCGCTGGCCGTGGCGTTGCTGCTGGCCTTCTTCGTCCTGTTGCTGCGCCGGCGCTACCTCTGGGCGTCCGTGGCGGTGCTGGCGCTGGGCTTCACCCGCGCCGTGGCACCCCCGGTCGGGCTGGTCGTGGCGTTGCACCTGTTTCTCCGGTGGCGCCGTGAGGGCCGGGCGTTCCTGCCCGGGCAGCGGGTCAGCGCCGCGGTGCTGCTGGTCTCCACGGCCGTCTCGGCGGTGGCGTGGCCGCTCGTGGTCGGGGTGGCCACCGGGCGGATGAGCGCGTTCTTCGAGGTGCAGGCGGCGTGGGGTCAGCGCCCGGACAAGGGCCCGTTCGTGGCCTGGCTGACGTGGGCGTGGGACCACATGGGCGTCGCGGGTGTGCTCCTGCTCATCGGCATCGTCGCGTCGTACCTGTCGCTGGTCCTGGGCCGCCACGGTCGGTGGCTGGCGCCGGAGGTGCGCGCGTGGGCCGTGGTCTACCCGCTGTACCTGCTCGCCGTGGTGCGGCCGATCACGAGCATGTGGCGCTTCCTGATCCTGGACTTCCCGCTCGCCGCGATCGTGGTGAGCATGACCGTGCGCGGCGCCGACGGGGGCCACGTGCTGGACACCTGGCCCCGGCGCCTGGGCCTGGTGACCCTCGCGCTGCTCCTGGGCGTGGTGGTGTGGACGGTGACCCTGCTGACCTACACCCCGTGGGCCGACACCCCGCCCTGACCCGTCCCCAGCTCCCACCGGACACCGCGAATCCGTCGTTTCGGGCCCGTCAGGGCCTCGAAACGACGGATTCGCGGTGTTCAGTCGTGGGGTTGACGGCCGTCGTCGTCGGGAGGCCCGGGCCTCAGCGGCCGTGGAAGACCGGCTTCTCCTTGGCGAGGAACGCCGACACCGCTGCCTGGTGGTCCTCGCTCTGCCCGGTCAGCGTCATCAGCTCGCTCTCGTGCGCCAGCGAGGAGGTCAGGTCGTGCCCGGCGGAGAAGGCCACGGCGCGCCGGATCGAGCCGTAGGCCAGGGTCGGCCCGTCGGCGAGGGTGCGGGCCAGCTCGGCCACCACGCCGGGCAGCTCCTCGGCAGTGACGACCTTGGTCACCAGCCCGAGCTGCAGCGCCTCGCCGGCCGGCACCGTCCGGGGGAGCAGGAGCAGCTCCTTGGCCTTCGCGGTGCCGATCAGGCGCGGCAGCGACCACGACGACCCCGAGTCGCAGGACAGGGCGATCCCGGCGAAGGCGAGGTTGAAGCCGCCGCCGTCGACGATGACCCGCAGGTCGGCCGCGAACGCGAACGCCGCGCCGGCGCCGGCCGCCACCCCGTTGATCGCGGCGATGACCGGCTTGTTCATCGTCGCGATGAGCTCGGTGATCGGGTTGTAGTGCCGGGGCACCGTCTCCCACAGCGCCGCGTCCCGGGACTGCAACAGGGAGATGTGCTCGCGCAGGTCCTGGCCCACGCAGAAGGCCCGGCCGGTGCCGGTCAGGACGACGCAGCGCACCTCGGGGTCGTCGGCGACCCGTTGCAGGGCGGCGAGCAGGAGGTCCTTGGTGGCGATGTCGAGCGCGTTCATCGCCCCCGCGCGGTTGAGGGTGACGGTGGCGACGCCGTCCGAGACGTCCAGCAGCACCGGGGCGTCCGAGTCCGGGTGCGGTGCGGCGGTCGACGGGGTCTCGGACATGGTGCGGGTCAGCTCCTCGGCTTGGGGTCGGGTGCGAGGCAACTGTCCACGAATTCACGGGCCAGCGGGAGTAGCGCGCTGGCGGTTGTGTCGAACAACACGGCTGCCTCGTGCCCCGGCCAGTCGGCCGGCAGCACCTGCGCCGGCAGGCCGGGGTCCCGGAACAGGAACTTGCGCCACTCGTGGACCAACAGCGTCCGGGCGGCGAAGGCCGCCTCCGGGCCCCGGTCCGCGGGCCGGTCCGCCTGCACGGTGCGGGCCTGGGCGACGAACTCGCGGTATGCCGCGGCGAGACCCTGCAGGTCCCACAGCGACTCCGCGAGCTCGGCCCCCTCGGCGGCGTAGCGCGCACTGAACGCCCGCGCCGGCAGGCCCTCGGCGGCCAGGGTCCCGGCCAGCTCGGCGTTCTCCCGCGGGGCGATCCACGTGTCCGGGGCCATCCGGGCGTAGCCCAGGTAGCTCAGGGCCGCAGCCACCCGGCCGCGGCGGGCGCGCTCGCTGGCGTGGTCGACGACGACCACGTGCCAGCAGCCGTCCCACGACTCGTCGCGGGTGCGGTAGATCCGGGCGTGCGCCTCGGCGAGGCGCGCCCGGGCCCGCGGCGTCGCGGCATACCCGCGTTGTCCCTGCCGTTCGACCGGCTCCAGCCACCCCTCGCGCACCATGCGTGACACGGCGGTGCGGACCGCCGGCGGGGCCACGTCCACGGCGCCGAGCAGGCGCACGATCCCGGCGATCGGCGCCCAGCCGTCGCGGTCGCGCAGATGGTCGCCGTAGAGGTCGAACAACGCGGAACGGGCGTGCACGCGGCACAGTCTGTCTCAAACGGATTTCGCCTTGCGGGACCTTGACGCGATAATGGTCACAAGAGTGTGTGCATTCGAGGGGGAAGCCCCGGCGTGGACGAGGCGCACAAGAGGATTTCCACGCAACCCGAGGAAGGGGTTCACCCATGGCGGCGATGAAGCCGAGGACCGGAGACGGCCCGCTCGAGGTCACCAAGGAGGGGCGCGGCATCGTGCTTCGCATGCCCCTCGAGGGTGGCGGTCGCCTGGTTGTCGAGATGACCCCTGACGAGGCCGCGGCCCTCGGCGAGGCCATCAAGGGCTGCGAGGGCGTCGGCTGAGCCCGACCACTGACTGAGGAACCCCCGTCCGGTGCCACCGGGCGGGGGTTTCGTCACGCCCGGAGACCCCGGCCGGGGCACTGGGTAGGCTCGCGGCCGTGCCGGACCTGCTGACGCCCGCCCTGCCCGACATCGACGTGCGCCCCGGGGCACTGACCGACGTGCTGGTCGACGTCGACGACCCCGACCTCGTGCTGGCCCTGCCGGTCGGCGCGGATGCCCCGCTGCCCACGGCCGGTCCGGTGGCCGCGGCGCTCGCAGCGCTGGGGCAGGACCCCGCGGCGCTGACCGCCGCCTGGGAGCCGTCGACCAAGGCCGGCAGCCTCACCACCATCCCGCTCGTGCCCGGCGAGCGAGGGGTGCGCACCCTGCTCCTGGCTGGCACCGGGGCCGGCACGCCCCAGGACCTGCGCGCTGCCGGCGCCGCCGTCGGTCGTGCGGCCAAGGCCCGCTCGCACCTGGTCACCACGCTCGGCTCCAGTGCCGGGGTCGGCGCGGCCGCCGCGGTCGTGGAGGGCCTGGTCCTCGGCGGCTACTCCACGCCGCGGTGGGGGGCCACCGAGGCGACCGCGCCGGTGCGGTTGCTCACCTTCGCCGGCCGGTATGACGAGCCCGTCCTCACGCGGTCCGCGTTGCGGTGCCGGGCCACCATGCTCGCGCGCAACCTCGCCGTCACGCCGTCCAACATCAAGAACCCCGCGTGGATGGCCGCCCAGGCCCGCACCCTCGGACGCCGACATGGGCTGGAGGTCTCGGTCCGGGCCGATGCCGACCTGCGCCGTGAGGGCTTCGGCGGCCTGCTCGCGGTCGGTGGCGGCAGCGACAGCCCGCCGCGCCTGGTCGAGCTCACCTGGACCCCGGAGGGCGCCGGCGACGACACCCCGCACGTCGTCCTCGTCGGCAAGGGCATCACCTTCGACACCGGCGGGCTGGACATCAAGCCCGCCGAGGCGATGCTGGCCATGAAGACCGACATGTCCGGCTCGGCGATCGTGCTGGCCGTGCTGGCCGCCTGCCGCGACCTGGAGGTGCCGGTGCGGGTCACCGGCCTGCTCGCCCTCGCCGAGAACGCCGTCAGCGGCTCCAGCTACCGCCCCGGTGACGTCATCACCCAGTACGGCGGGCGGCGGGTGGAGATCGGCAACACCGACGCCGAGGGCCGGCTGGTCATGGCCGACGCGCTGGCCTACGCCGACGCCGAGCTCGACCCCGACGTGCTGATCGACATCGCCACGCTGACCGGTGCCGCGACCCTGGCGCTGGGCCGGGGGATGGCCCCGCTCTACGCCACCGACGAACGGCTGGAGCGGGCGCTGCAGGCGGCCGCCACCGCGACGGGGGAGGCCCTGTGGCCGTTCCCGCTGGTGGAGGACTACCGTGCCGCCATCGACTCCGAGCTCGCTGACGTCAACCACATCGCGTCCGGCAAGGTCGGGGGCGGCTCGATCACCGCGGCGCTGTTCCTGCGCGAGTTCGTCGGGGGGCGTCGCTGGGCGCACCTCGACATCGCCGGGGCCGGTCGCAGCGACAAGGACAGCGGCCACCTCACCCGGGGGGCCACCGGCTTCGGTGCACGGCTGCTGCTGACCTACCTGGAGGGTGTGCGATGAGTGCGGGTTACGGGCTGAGCGTCCGCTGGTCGCTGGCGGACGCGCCGGAGGGCGTCGAGGCCGCGCTGCGCGACTACGTCGTCGGCGAGTCGATGGGCAAGTTCGCCCGGCGCGAGGGGCTGTCGTTCAAGACCTGGCGGATGCGCGAGGGCGAGTGGTTCGAAGGCACCTACGTGTGGGCGACCCAGGCGGCACGCGACAGCTTCGCCCAGACCTTCGCCGCGGAGGCTGCCACGTCGCCGGGCAGCAAGATCATCGGGTCGGCGCCCGAGCTCATCGAGCCCTTCGAGGTCGTCGCCATCGCCGAGGGCCCGTCCGGGTTCAGCTACGGGGCCGGTCCCGGCGAGATGTGAGTCGCCGTCCGGTGGCCGGCGCGCCTCCTCGAGGGGGCGCGCCGACGGCTCGGTCTCTGAGCCTGCGGCCGGACGTCAGCGCTTGACGGCCGCGAGGACCCCGTCGCCCACCGGCAGCAGGGTGGGGATGAGCTCGTCGTCGTCGCGCAGCCGCTTGCCGAGGTCGCGCAGGGTCGTGGTGACCGCGTCCCGGGCTGCCGGGTCGGCGACCCGGTCGTGCCAGAGCATGTTGTCGATGGCCAGGACGCCGCCGGAGCGCAGCAGGCGCACCGCCTGCTCGACGTACTGCGGGTACTCGGACTTGTCGCCGTCCACGACGACCATGTCGTAGGCACCGTCGGTGAGCCGGGGGAGCACGTCCAGGGCGCGGCCGGTGATGACCCACGTGCGCTGCGGGGCGATCCCGGCCGCGGCGTAGGCCTCGCGGGCGGCGCGCTGGTGCTCGGCCTCGACGTCGATCGTGGTCAGCACGCCGTCGGCCGGCATCCCCTCCATCAGCCAGAGACCGGAGACGCCGGCGCCGGTGCCGATCTCGACGACGGCCTTGGCCGACGCGGTGGCGGCGAGCAGGCGCAGGGTCGCCCCGGCGCCGGGAAGCACGGGCACGCAGCCGAGCGTCTCACCGCGCAGGCGAGCCCGCTCGATGACGTCACTCTCGGCGACGAACTCCTCCGAATAGGCCCAGCTCGCCGGCTTCTGCGCACTCATGCGCCCAACCCTACTGCCGACACCGCCCCGGCTGCCCCAGCCGCCCCGCTGACCCCAGCACGGGGGAGCGGGCTAGTCCATGCGGGCCCCCGCGTCGGGCTTCCCCAGCAATCTCTCAGGTCGGTCAGGAACGATGGAGGGCCTGCAACCGTCATGGTTGCTGTGATGTCCCTGACCGCGTCGCCCCGCAGGACGACGCCCCCGGAGGTGGAGACGGTGACCAACGCGACGACCGGACGGCAGCACGACGCAGCCAGGCCGGCCTCCGCGGTGGACCAGGAGGGGTGGGTCCCGCCCACGTGGGAGGAGATCGTCACCCAGCACTCGGCGCGCGTCTACCGGCTGGCCTACCGCCTCACCGGCAATGTCCACGACGCCGAGGACCTCACGCACGACGTGTTCATCCGCGTCTTCCGTTCGCTCGGCTCCTACCAGCCGGGCACCTTCGAGGGCTGGCTGCACCGCATCACGACCAACGTCTTCCTCGACCGGATGCGCCGCAAGCAGCGGATCCGCTTCGACGCGCTGCCCGAGGACGCCGCCGGCCGCCTGGCCAGCCACGAGGCCGGGCCGGAGCAGCACTACGCCGACACCCACTTCGACGACGACGTGCAGCGCGCGCTCGACGCGCTCTCGCCGGACTTCCGCGCCGCGGTGGTCCTGTGCGACATCGAGGGCCTGTCCTACGAGGAGATCGCGGCCACGCTGGGCATCAAGCTCGGCACGGTCCGCTCCCGCATCCACCGCGGCCGGGCTCAGCTGCGCGAGGCTCTCGCGCACCGGGCCCCGGAGGCGCGCCCGGCTCCGGTCGCCCGTCCCGCCCGTCGGGGCTTCGCGCTCGGGCGGGTCGTGCCGGGGACGCGATGAGCCCGCGCCCCGCCGACGGGGTCGGCACCCAGCACCTCGGGACGTTGGTCAGCGCATACGTCGACCGTGTCCTTCCCCCGTCGTTGCAGCACGCCTGCGACCGTCACCTGGTGGCCTGCGCCGTATGCCGTGAGCTCGCCGCCGCGGAGCGGCGTCTCCTGGGCTCGCTGCGCGAGGCGCGGATGCCCGGGCCGCCGAGCCGGCTGCAGGCCTCCCTGCTCGACCTGGCGGCGCAGGCGCCCGCCCCGGTCGGGCCGGCTCCGCTGGGCCTGGTCCGCCGTGACGCGCCGGCCCTGCACCGCTCACCGGTCCGTGCCGCCATGCTCGCCGGACTGGCGGCAGGTGCGTCGGCGGCTGCCGCGTGGAGCATCGGGGTCGCGACCCCTGCGGCCGCGCCGGTGCAGCCGGTGGCCCCCACGCCGAGCTGGGCTGCCCCCGCACCCTCCACGACCTTCGCCCGGACGGTCGCGGTCCTGCGGCCGGGGCTGGGCCGCTCCCAGCCGGTGCCGCAGACCTCGATGACGGTCCGCCGTGCCCATTGGGCAGAATCACTCCATGACTGAGCAGCAGCGGGACCCCTCCGGGGAGCAGACCGAGCCGGTCGACGTCGCACGACAGTCGCCGACGCCCGGTGCTGCCGGGTTCCCGCCGCCCACCGGTGAGCCCTACACGCACCTGCCTGCCGCACCCCACCCGCCCGCGCAGGACGCGGCTGGCGCCGCCCACGCTCCAGGCGCGGCCGGGACGCCCGCCGCGGCGCCGGGGGCGATGCCGCCTCGGGGAGCCGGGCAGCCGTGGGCCAGCGCCCCGGCGCCGGACCCGTCCCCGTGGGCGACGGCGCCGGTGGCCTTCTCCGCGTGGCCCCACGCCCACTCGGCCGACGTCACCGCACCGCTGCCCCAGGGTGCGGGCGACCCGCCGGCCGGCGGCCCGCCTCCGCCCACGAGCGCTGCCCCTGGCCCCCGGTCGTCCCGGTGGAGCACCGGCACGGTCGCAGTGGTGGCCGCCGCGGTGCTGCTCGCCGCGCTGCTGGGCGGGACCGCCGGCGCGCTGATCGCCACCCGCAGCTCCGGCCTCACCTCCGCCGGGGTGCTCCCGGTGCCCCAGCCCGGCTCGACGAGCCGTCCCCAGGGGTCGATCGCCGGCATCGCAGCCAGGGCCCTCCCGTCGGTCGTCACGCTCAAGGTCAAGGGCGCGGACGGCCAGGGGACCGGGTCGGGCTTCGTGATCAAGAGTGACGGCTTCATCCTGACCAACAACCACGTGGTGTCCTCGGCCGCGGCCACCGGCAGCATCCGGGTCGAGTTCTCCGACGGCTCCCAGCTGCCGGCCACCATCGTCGGCCGCGACGCGTCGTACGACCTCGCTGTCGTGCGGGTGAAGCGCACCGGCCTGCCGGTCCTGCCGCTCGGCAGCTCGGCCTCGGTCGTCGTGGGCGACCCGGTCGTGGCCGTCGGGGCCCCGTTGGGCCTGGAGAGCACGGTCACCAGCGGGATCGTCAGCGCACTGAACCGTCCGGTGACCCCGGGCGGGGCTGACGACGCCCCCGCGTTCATCAACGCGATCCAGACCGACGCCGCGATCAACCCCGGCAACTCCGGCGGCCCGCTGCTGGACATGTCCGGCCGCGTCATCGGCGTCAACTCGGCCATCGCCCGGATCCCGGGCTCGAGCCCGCTCGACTCCGGACAGTCCGGCAGCATCGGCGTGGGTTTCGCCATCCCCAGCGACCAGGCCCGCAAGACGGCCGACCAGCTGATGACGACCGGCAAAGCCTCGCACCCGGTCATCGGGGTCATCCTCGACACGGCCTACGAGGGCGAGGGCGTCCGGATCGCCGCCTCGTCCAAGGGCGGTCGCGCCCCGATCACCCAGGGTGGCCCGGCGGACAAGGCCGGCCTCAAGGCCGGTGACGTCATCCTGAAGTTCAACGGCCGCGTCATCTCCGACCCCGACCAGCTCGTCGTGTCGATCCGGGCCCGCTCGGTCGGCGAGACGGTGACCCTGACCGTGCGTCGCGGGACGACCGAGCGAACTGTCAGGATGACCCTGCAAGCGGCGACGGACTGATCGCCGTCACCGGCGACGCAAGGGCCCACGCGTGAACATCCTCGACATCAACGGCTGGGAGTTCATCCTCCTGATCGTGATCGGCGTGGTCGTGCTCGGCCCGGAACGACTGCCGGAGTACGCCGCGAAGCTGCGCACCCTGATCAAGCAGGCCCGCGTGATGGCCGACAACGCGCGCAGCCAGCTGCGCGAGCAGATGGGGCCAGAGTTCGACGACATCGACTGGCAGGCCTTCGACCCGCGGCAGTACGACCCGCGGCGGATCGTGCGCGAAGCCTTGCTCGAGGACGGCGAGGAGGACTTCTCGGCGTACAACCCGTTCAAGGAGCCGTCGCGGCCCCGTCGAGACCCGGCCCTGCCGACCCCGTGGGACGTCGACGCCACCTGAGCTCACCCGACGGGGCTCATGCGGGTCGCGTCAGCGACCGGCGGGGGTGAGACCCAGGGAGCGGCCGGCCAGGCCGCGCGAGCGGGTGGCGAGGCCGCGCGCGATACCGCGCAGGGCCACCGCAGCCGGGCTGGTGGGGGAGCCGAGGACCACGGGCGTGCCCTGGTCGGCGCCCTCGCGCAGGCTTGTGTCCAGCGGGATCTGGCCAAGCAGCGGCACCTGGGCGCCGACCGAGCGCGTCAGCGAGTCGGCCACGGTCTGGCCGCCGCCGGAGCCGAAGATCTCCTGGCGGGAGCCGTCGGGCAGCTCGAGCCACGACATGTTCTCGATGACGCCGACGATGCGCTGGTGCGTCTGCAGGGCGATGGACCCGGCGCGCTCGGCCACCTCCGCGGCGGCCTGCTGCGGCGTGGTGACCACGAGGATCTCGGCGTTGGGGATGAGCTGGGCCACCGAGATGGCGATGTCCCCGGTGCCCGGGGGCAGGTCGAGCAGCAGCACGTCCAGGTCGCCCCAGAACACGTCGCCGAGGAACTGCTGGAGCGCGCGGTGCAGCATCGGCCCGCGCCACACCACCGGCTGGTTGCCGGGCACGAACATGCCGATCGAGATGACTTTCACGTCGTGGCTGACCGGCGGCAGGATCATGTCATCGACCTGGGTGGGGCGGTGCTCGACGCCGAGCATGCGCGGCACGGAGAAGCCGTAGACGTCGGCGTCGACCACGCCGACGCGCAGCCCTTGCTCGGCCAGCGACGCGGCGAGGTTGACCGTGACCGACGACTTGCCGACGCCGCCCTTGCCTGAGGCAACCGCGTAGACGCGGGTCAGGCTGTTGGGCTTGGCGAAGGGGATCTCCTTCTCGGCGACCCCGCCACGCAGCTGCTCGCGCAGGCCGGCCCGCTGCTCCGGGCTCATGACGCCGAGGGTGACGTCCACGCCAGTAACGCCCTCGACGGCGGACAGCGCCGCGGTGGAGTCCTTGGTGAGCGTGTCCTTCATCGGGCAGCCCGACACCGTGAGCAGGATGGTGACGGCGACGCGGCCGGCGTCGTCGACCTCGACCGACTCGACCATGCCGAGCTCGGTGATCGGCTTGCGGATCTCGGGGTCGTTGACCGTCGACAGCGCGGCGAGCAGGGCGTCCTGGGTGGGGGCGGGCATGCCCCCATGCTAGGTCGGTCGCGCGCCGTCGCGTTCCGCGGGCTGGTCACCGCTCCCGTCGCCGAGCTCGGAGGCGGATGCGACGCTCACGCCGCGCTCCTCCATCTCCTCGAGCAGGCTGCGCAGCTCGGAGCGCAGGAAATCGCGGGTGGCCATGTCCCGCAGCGCGATCCGCAGGGCCGCGACCTCGCGGGTGAGGTACTCGGTGTCGGCCAGGTTGCGCTCGTCGCGGGCCCGGTCCTGCTCCAGGGCTACCCGGTCGCGGTCGGCCTGGCGGTTCTGGGCGAGCAGGATCAGCGGCGCGGCGTACGACGCCTGCAGGCTGAGCATCAGGGTCAGGAAGATGAAGGCGTAGGGGTCGAACCGCAGGTCCTTGGGGCCGGCGGCGTTCCAGAGGATCCAGAGCACCACGAAGGCGGTCATGTAGACCAGGAACCGCGCGGTGCCCATGAACCGGGCGAAGGCCTCGCTGGCCCGGCCGAAGGTCTCGGGGTTGAAGCTCGGGCGCGGCAGCAGGGTCCGGCGCACCTCCCGTGGCTGGTCCAGCCGGGGTGCGTTGCGGTCGAAGCGGTCAGTGGCCATGGGTCACCTCGTGCCGGTCCTCGCGCCAGTCGTCGGGAAGGATGTGGTCGAGCACGTCGTCGACCGTGACCGCGCCGAGCAGGCGGCCGTCGTCGTCGACCACGGGCACCCCGACGAGGTTGTAGGTGGCCAGCATGCGGGTCACCTGCCCCAGCGGCGCGTTGGGCGTCAGCGGCTCGAGGTCGCGGTCGAGGATCGAGCCGATCGCCGCGTGCGGGGGCTCACGCAGCAGCCGCTGGATGTGCACGACGCCGAGGTACTTGCCGGTCGGGGTCTCCAGCGGCGAGCGGCACACGAACACCGTCGCGGCCAGCGCGGGGGACAGCTCGGCCCGGCGGACCACGGCCAGCGCCTCGGCGATGGTGGCCTCGGGGCCGAGGATGACCGGCTCGGTGGTCATCAGGCCACCGGCGGTGTTCTCGTCGTAGGCCAGCAGCCGCCGCAGCGGCGCCGCCTCGTCCGGCTCCATCATCTGCAGCAGCTGCTCGGCGGTGTCGGGCGGCAGCTCGGAGAGCAGGTCGGCGGCGTCGTCGGGCTGCATGGCCTCGAGGACGTCGGCGGCGCGGTCGGAGCCCAGGGTCGTGAGGATCTCGACCTGGTCGTCCTCGGGCAGCTCCTCCATGACGTCGGCGAGCTTCTCGTCGTCGAGCGCGGCGGCCACCTCGGCGCGGCGCTTGGGCGTCAGGTCGTGGATGACCTCGGCGAGGTCGGCGGCCTTGAGGTCGTCGTAGGTCTCCAGCAGCTTGGCCGCGCTCTGCGCGCTGCCGGAGCGGCGCAGGCCGGTGACGTCGGCGACGTCGACGAGGACGGTCTCGCCGCGGCGCCGCCCGAGCCGCGACAGGCTGCGCGAGCCGCCGACCGGCTTGCGGCAGAACACCTTGACGATGACCCAGTCGCGGTTGCGCTCCTGCTCGATCGCGATGTCCTCGACGATCGCCTCGAACGGGCCCTCCGGGGTGGTCACCCGCACCGCGCGCTCGAGCAGCTCGGCGAGGACCAGTGTCTCGTTGGCGCGCTGCTCGAACCGGCGCATGTTGACCAGGCCGGTGGTGATGACCTGCCCGGCGTCGATGCTGGTGACCCGGGTCATCGGGACGAACACGCGCCGGCGCCCGGGCACCTCGACCACGAGGCCGATGACGCGCGGGGCGCGACGGGTCGCGCTGAACGTCACCACGACGTCGCGCACCCGGCCCACCTGGTCGCCGAGCGGGTCGAACACACTCAGGCCGGCCAGGCGTGCCACGAACACGCGCGTCATGGGGTTCACGGGGCCAAGGCTAGCCCGCGCTGTGGACGCCGCGACCGAGGTCCGTGCCGACACTGCCGGTATGCCGTGTGCCCGCCTCTCGTGCGGGAGGTCAGCGGGTGCCGCGCCGCCGCTTGGGCCGGCCGCCGAGGTGCCACGGCCGCCACGTCCGCGTCGTGGCGGGGGTGGGTGCGGGTGGTGCCGCGCCGGACGCGTCGTCGTACGAGCCCGGCCCCTCGAGTGCCTCGCCGAACGGCGTCAGCGCTGTGACGGTGCACAGCTCGGCCCAGCGCTGCACGACGTCGTCGCCGACGCTGTTGAGCCGGGCGGCCTTGAGGGCCGCAGTCGCCGACTCCCACCGCACGTCGGCCGGGGTGATCCGCTCGACGCGCGCCTGCACGCGCACCAGGCGGCCGCCGGAGTCCTTGCTGCGCAGGATGATCGGGACCTCCTCGGGCAGCCACGGCATGGGCTGCTCTCCCGGCCCGCTGACCACCCAGGCCGTCCCGTCCAGCCACTCGTGCCACACCGGCCAGGCCCGGTCACCCGGCACGTCGACCCACAGCAGGCCGGACTTGGCGGCGGCCTCGGCGACCAGGGCCAGGGTGGACCCGGGTGCCGGGGTGGGCGCCTCGACGGCGGGCAGGGCGGCCGTCTCCGGCTCGCTTGCAGGCGTCGGGCCGGCCGGGGTGCCGGGGGTCTGCGTCACACCGTGAACTGTGTCATAACCGGTGGCGGAGCCGCGCTGCTAGTTTCGCCGCGTGCGCAGCCCCAAGGACTTCTTCGCCCCGTTGGCGGTGGGCGCCCCCACCCCGATCCGTGAGGTGCCGGCCCGACCGTCCCGCGTCATCCACTTCTTCGACCCGAGCAACGAGAAGATGGCCGCCTAGGTCCCCGACATGGTCGGGACTGTCGACGTCCTCCTCGGCAACCTCGAGGACGCGGTCAAGGCCGACCGCAAGGTGGCTGCCCGCGAGGGCCTGGTCGCCATCGCGAGGGCGACCGACTTCGGCGAGCACACCCAGCTGTGGACCCGGGTCAACGCCCTGGACAGCCCGTGGGTGCTCGACGACCTGATCACGCTCGTCACCGAGATCGGCGACAAGCTCGACGTCATCATGGTCCCGAAGGTGCAGGGGCCCGAGGACATCCACTACGTCGACCGACTGCTGGCCCAGCTCGAGGCGAAGGCGGGCCTGACCCGCCCGATCCTCGTCCACGCCATCCTCGAGACCGCCCGCGGCGTCGCCAACGTCGAGGCCATCGCCGGCGCCAGCCCCCGCATGCAGGGCATGTCGCTGGGCCCGGCCGACCTGGCCGCGGACCGCCGCATGAAGACGACCCGCGTCGGCGGTGGTCACCCCGGCTACCTCGTGCGACAGGACCCGCCGGCCGGAGTCGAGGACGCGGTCCACGCCGACCGCGCGACCTACCAGCAGGACCTGTGGCACTACACGATCTCCCGCATGGTCGACGCCTGCGCGATGCACGGGATCCTGCCGTACTACGGGCCCTTCGGGGACATCAAGGACGTCGTCGCCTGCGAGGACCAGTTCCGCAACGCCTTCCTGCTCGGCTGCGTCGGCACGTGGTCGCTGCACCCCGTGCAGGTCGCCATCGCCAAGCGCGTGTTCAGCCCCTCCGCCGAGGACGTCGCGCACGCCCGCCGGGTCGTCGAGGCCATGGGTGACGGCACCGGCGCGGTCATGCTCGACGGCAAGATGGAGGACGACGCCAGCCTCAAGCAGTGCCTGGTCATCGTCGAGCTCGCCGAGCGGCTCGCGGCCACCGACCCCGAGCTCGCCGAGCTGTATGCCGTGCCCGCGGCGCAGGAGGAGACCCGATGACCGCCACCACGAGCTACCGTCCCCGGCGGTCGGTGCTCTACATGCCCAGCTCCAACGAGCGGGCGCTGGAGAAGGCCAAGACGCTGCCGGTCGACGCGCTGATCCTCGACCTCGAGGACGCCGTGGCCCCCGACGCGAAGGAGCAGGCACGCGAGAACGCCTGTGCGGCGGTGCGGTCCGGTGAATACGGCCGCCGCGAGCTGACCATCCGGGTGAACGGCATCGGCACCCGGTGGCACGAGGAGGACCTCGCGGCCGCTGCCGCGGCCGGCCCGGACGCCGTCGTCGTGCCGAAGGTGAGCTCGGCAGCGGAGGTCCGCCAGCTCGTCGCGGCCCTGGAGGCCGCAGGCGCCCCCGAGCACACCAGGCTCTGGGCGATGGTCGAGACCCCGGTCGCGATGCTGCACTGCGAGGAGATCGCCGCGGCGTCCGAGCGCCTGACCGTGCTCGTCATGGGCACCAACGACCTGGCCAAGGAGCTGCATGCCGAGCACGTGCCCGGCCGCGCCCCGCTGCTGACCGGGCTGGGCCTGTGCCTGCTGGCCGCGCGGGCGACGGGGACAGTGATCCTCGACGGGGTCTTCAACGACGTCAAGGATGCCGACGGCTTCGCCGCGGAGTGCCTGCAGGGTCGGCAGATGGGCTTCGACGGCAAGACGCTGATCCACCCGGGCCAGGTCGAGACGTGCAACGACACATTCGCCCCGAGCGAGGCACAGGTCGAGGAGGCCCGGGGGATCCTCGCCGCGTGGGAGCAGGGAGCGGGCGCCGGCGTCGTCACCTACAACGGGCGGATGATCGAGAACCTGCACGTCGACACCGCCCAGCGCGTGCTCAGCACCCATGAGGCGATCGCCGGCCTCTGACGGTGTGCGACGTCGGCTACGCCTGGCGCAGGCCGAGCGTGTTGCCGTCGGGATCGCGGAACCACGCGCCGCGGGCCGGCCCGAGCTGGGCGATGTGCCCGGTGGTCGTCAGCGGCCCCTCGGTGTAGTCGATGAACTGCACGCCCTTGGCCTCGAGCTCCCTGACGACCGCCTCGATGTCGGGGACCTCGAAATGGGCCAGGGTGTGCTCGGTGGTGACCGTCGGCCGCTTGAAGAGGGAGACCTCGCTGACGTCGCCGCACCGCAGTCGCACCCCGACCGGCGTCTCCCACAGGAACGTGAGGCCCAGGACGTCGGCGTAGAACGCCTTGGCCCGGTCCAGGTCGGTCACCGGCAGGGTGGCCACCACCATCGTCGCCCCGATCATCGTGAGCCCTCCTTCGACATGCCGGCACCGACCGCCGGATGTGCGGACCGAGTCCAGCATGGGCCGGGCGGCACGGGGTCACATCGAGCGAAGGGACGAGCGCCCATGAGCACGGGGAACGTGCTCGAAAAAGTTCGGAAACGGCGCAACCTTCCTCGTTGGTGGTGCGTCTGGAGTGGTGATGGGCCGGTGTCGGGGGGCACCGGCCCTCACCATGCGCAGTCCCGGCGCCCCTGCGGTCCGCCATATGGCGGAGGTGGCACCGGGTGGCCCGACCGAGACTGATGCCACGGACCCCGGCGAGCCGCTGGAGGCCCGCAGGGTCCCGGCGGAGGGCGCGGGAGCGGCCGCCGGTCTCGGGTGGAGGGGCACGTGGACATCGGTCGACGATCGTTGGTCCGGGGGACGATGGGCATCACGACGGCGTGCGTCCTCGGAGTGGCTCAGGGGGCCGGATCCGCCCTCGCTGCAACGCATCCCACGCTGTCCGCGGGGTCCCGCGGCACGGCCGTCGAGTCGCTGCAGCAGCGGTTGTCCGCGCTGGGCTACTGGTGCGGCGCCGTCGACGGCGTCTTCGGGGACCTGACCCGGCAGGCCGTCGTCGCCGCGCAAAAGGTGGCCGGCCTGACGCGGGACGGCGTGTGCGGCCCGCTGACCTGGTCGGCCCTCGACCGCGGGGTGCGCCCGGTGCCGCGGTCCCGCTCCGGCCACGTCGTCGAGGTCGACAAGGCCCACCAGGTGCTGCTGGTGGTGGACTCGGGTCGGGTCAGCCGCACGTTCAACACCAGCACGGGCTCGGGGCAGTCGTACTGGAGCAGCGGCGCATGGCACCTGGCCGTGACGCCGCTCGGGACGTTCCACGTGTTCCGCCAGGTCAACGGCTGGGACGCCTCACCGCTGGGCCAGCTCTACCGCCCCAAGTACTTCAACGGCGGCATCGCGCTGCACGGCTACCCGTCGGTGCCGGCGTACCCCGCCTCCCACGGCTGCGTCCGGGTGAGCATCCCGGCGATGGACCTGTTCTGGAGCACCGGGACCATGCCGATCGGCACGACCGTCCTCGTCCGCTGACGAGGCCCCTGAGCGCGACCCCGTCGTCGTGCCCGCAGCCGCAGCG
>NZ_JBTCWL010000046.1:0-31345 GCF_054325275.1 Oryzihumus sp. | reverse complement strand
GTGCACCACCTCGACCAGCCCGGTCAACGCCTCCGCCGCCGCGTCCACCGCGGCGAACCTCTCGGCGAACGACACCTCTGCCCCACCCGGCACCTCCGCAGGCACGCCACCGGACCCGCTGGCCGCGGCCCCCTGACGACGATCCCCCTGGTGCATGATTCGAACATAGATTCGACCACTGACAGGCCCTGCCCGTCGTTCGGACCATCGGGCGAAGGTCAGGCAGCGCGCCACCCGACGGCTCCGGCCGGGTGGCGCCCCGCCGGACCGGAACCAGCTCGACCGAGCCGCCCACACGGCATACCGGCCGACGGCAGCGCCCACCGTCCCGAGAGGACGGTGGGCGCCGTGAGCCAGGCGAAGGTCAGGGCAGGGCGGCCAGCAGGTCGGCGACCTCGACGCGGGGGCCGGTGAAGAACGGCACCTCCTCGCGCACGTGCAGCCGTGCCTTCGACGCCCGCAGGTCGCGCATGAGGTCGACGATGCGGTGCAGCTCGTCGGCTTCGAACGCCAGCACCCACTCGTAGTCGTTCAGCGCGAACGAGGCGATGGTGTTGGCCCGCACGTCGGGGTAGCCGCGCGCCATCTGCCCGTGCTCGACGAGCATGTCGCGACGCTCCCTGTCCTCCAGGAGGTACCAGTCGTAGGAGCGCACGAACGGGTAGACGCAGATGTAGCGCTTCGGGTCCTCGCCGGCCATGAACGCCGGGATGTGGCCCTTGTTGAACTCGGCCGGACGGTGCAGCGCGGCCGAGGACCAGACCGGGGACAGGTGCCGCCCGAGCTCGGTGCGCCGCAGCCGGTGGTATGCCGACTGCACGTCCTCGATCCGCTCGGAGTGCCACCACACCATGAAGTCCGCGTCGGCGCGCAGGCCGGCCACGTCGTAGACGCCGCGCACGACCACGCCCTGTGCGGCGACCTCGGCGAAGAGCGCCTCGACCTCGGCGGCAAGCTTTGCCCGGTCCTCCGGCAACGGGGCGCTGACCTTGAAGACCGACCACATCGCGTAGCGGATGGAGTCGTTGATCTCGCGGATCTGGCTGGCGCTGGGCTTCGGGCTCATGGCCTCATTCTCCCCCGGCTGTGGGCCGCCCCTTCAGGTGGGTGGCGACGGCGAGCGCCGCCGCCCGCCCGGAGCCGATGCAGGCCGGGATGCCCACCCCCTGGTATGCCGCGCCGGCGACTTCCAGCCCCGGCAGGCCGGCCACCGCCTCACCGATCCGGGCCACGCGGTCGACGTGGCCCACGGCGTACTGCGGCAGCGCACCGCCCCACCGCTGGACGTGCGCGTCGACCGGCGCCGGCAGCCGGCCACCGAGTGCCTCGCCGACCTCCTTGTGGGCCACCGCAACCAGGTCCTGGTCGGCCCGCTGGAGGTCCGCCTCCTCGCCGTGGCGGCCGATCGAGGCCCGCAGCACCACGAGGTCACCGGCCGCCTCGGCCACCCAGCCCCACTTGGCGCCGCTGAAGGTCGACGCCTTGATCGTGCGCCCCTCGACCGGGGGCACGAGGAAGCCCGAGCCGGGCAGCGGCGGCATCCCGGCCCGGGGCAGGACCAGGCTGACGATCGCCATGGACGCGTAGTCGACCCCGCCCAGCTCGGCCGACGCGCGCGCGCTGTGCGGGGCGAGCAGCCTGGCGGCAGGGGCCGCGGGCACGGCCAGGACGACCGCATCCACGTCGAGCGCCACCGGGGCGGGCGCCGGCCCGGTGACCAGGCGCCAGCCGCCTGCCGTGCGCTCTAGCGACCGCACGATGGTGTCGCTGACGACGCGTACGCCACGGGCGACGAGGGCGGCGTGCAGCGACTCGGCAAGGGTCGCCATGCCGCCGCGCAGGCCGGCGAACACCGGGGTGCCGTCGGCGGCTGCTGCGGACGCGGCCCGTTCCGCGGCCACCGTCAGGGACTCACCCCGCACCGCCGCCTGCCACAGTGCGGGGACCGTGGCCTGCAGGGACAGCAGGCGGGCGTGCCCGGCATACACGCCACCGAGCAGCGGCTCGACAAGGCGGTCGACGACCGCCGGCCCGACCCGCTCGGCGACGTAGTCCCCGACCGACACGTCCCGGGTCAGCGGCGTCACGGGCAGGTCGCGCTCCTGCTCGTCCCGCGCGATCTCCTCGGCGTCGAGCAGCCCGAGTGCCGCCGCCGGGTTGGCCGGCACCCCCATGAGGGTGCCGCCGGGCATGGGGTGCAGCGCGCCGCGGGACCAGACGCTGGCCCGGGTGGTGGCTGGGTGGACCAGCGCACCGGCCAGGCCGAGCCCGGTGGCCAGGTCCAGGCCCTCGGGCCGACGCGCCAGCATCGACTCGGCGCCCACGTCGATCCGCACCCCGCCGACGACGGCCGAGCGCAGTTTGCCCCCGGGACGGTCGGACGCGTCCAGCACGACCACCTCGGCACCGGGCAGGTCGTGGACCAGCTGCCATGCCGCCGCCAGCCCGCTGATCCCCCCACCGACCACGGCCACCCTGGTGCTCGCCATGGCCGCAGCCTCTCAGCCCCGTGACCGGATCGAAACCGTGGGTCAGGAACTCCCGTCCGGACCGGGGCCTCCAACCGGCAAGCACGGCAGCCCGACCGATCACCATCCCGGAGGCCCCCATGGACCCACGCACCGCGCCTGTCCTCCACCACTCGTCCCGCTCCCGCCGCCGGCGCGCCTGCGGGGTCGCCGTCGCCGGGGGGCTCCTGGTCGCCGTCCTGGCCGGCTGCAGCTCCACTGGCAGCTCCACCTCTTCCTCGGCGGGTGCCGCGTCGCAGGTGGGGGGCTCGTCCGTCCCCGGCGACCAGAAGGCGCCGCCTGCCTCCGGCGCGTCATCGCCCGGCTCCGGAGCGGTCACCCAGGTGGTGGCCGCGGAGCGCAAGATCACCCGGACCGCGAGCCTGTCCATCCAGGTCAAGGACGTCGCCGTCGCCGCGAGCGCGGTGCGCGCCGTGGCCGACGGGGTCGACGGGTTCGTGCTCAACGAGCAGCTCGGCAAGGACGGTGGCCCCCAGCCCCTCACCGGCGCCACCCCGAGCCAGACCTTCAACGGCTTCGGCACGATCACGCTGTCCGTCCCGGCGGACAGGCTCGACGCCACGATCGACCAGCTCGCCCGCGTCGGCACGGTCCTGTCCCGCAGCACGACCAGCCAGGACGTCACCGACCAATACGTCGACACCGCCAGCCGGGTCAAGACGATGCAGGCGAGTCTGGACCGGGTGCGCGCACTCCTCGCCCAGGCGACGAACATCGGCCAGGTCGTCTCGCTGGAGTCCGAGCTGAGCCGGCGCGAGGCCGACCTGGAGTCGCTGCAGGCCCAGCTGGCCGCGCTCAAGGGCAGCGTGGACCGCTCGACCGTGACCGTCACCCTGAGCACTCCGGCCGTCGTCGCGGCCACGGTGGACAACACCGGCTTCCTGGCCGGCCTGCGCCAGGGCTGGCACGCCTTCCAGGCGTCGGTCACCGCGGTGCTCACCGTCGTGGGTGCGCTCCTGCCGTTCGCGGCCCTGGTCGGCCTGGCCGGCTGGCCGCTCTGGCGCTGGCTGCGCCGCCGTCAGGCCGGCGTCACCGCGTCGCCAGCCCCAGCCGCTCCCGGAGCTCCGTGACCACAGCCTCCTCACCCGAGACGTCCGGGCGCGGACCGCGACCCCACAGCCAGAGCAGCACCTCCGAGGGCTCACCCGAGACGGTGGCGACGGCCCCGCCGGACACGGCCCGAAGGACGTCGACCCGGTCCGGCCCCAGGGTGACCTCCCAGTCGTGGCCGCCGCTGGACACCACCACGGCGGCCCCGCTGGCGGTCCCCACCGGGGCGTCGCTCCAGTCGCCCGCGAGCATGATCATGAGCACCTCGTCGATCCCGTCCACGGCGAGGTCCGCCGCGACGGGTGTGCCCTCACCGGCGGCGCTCTCGACGTCGCGGCGGTGCACCGAGGTCTCGTGCGCCATGCGCCGCACCCAGAACCCCACGCTCTGGTCCGGCGGCCACCAGGTCCGCGCGTGCCCGGCCGGGTCGCGCTCGTCGAGCTCGGCCACCAGCTGCCCGTGGGCGTCGTCGATGAGCCCGAGCGGCTCGGCCTCCTCGATCCCCTCCGGCGGCCACGGGTCGGGCCAGTCGCCGCGCCGCATCGTCTCGACCTTGTGCAGGTAGACCAGCGCGGTGTGCCGCAGCACGTCCGCCCCGACCCATCCCTCGCATTCGGGCACCGGGCGGTCCAGGGCGCGCGGGGCCACCGACCGCAGGCGGGCAAAGTCCTCCTCGAGGACCTCTCGGTAGCGCCGGGCACCCAGGCCGTAGGGGTAGAGCTCGCTCATGACCCGACCGTAGGACGCGGCGCCGACAGGTGCGTGCCGGACGGTGCGCCCGCCCCCGGTATGCCGGGGGGTCGCCCGCGCAGACAGGCGCGTCGTGCCCGCGCCGACCTGCGCGTCGCGGGCCTCAGCGCGCGGACACCTCGTGCACCAGCTCGACGACGCGGGTCAGCACGTCGGGGTCGGTCGAGGGCAGCACCCCGTGGCCGAGGTTGAAGATGTGCCCGGGTGCGGCCTTCCCCTCCTCCACGATCGAGCGGACCCTGGCCTCCAGGGCCTCCCACGGCGCGAACAGCAGCGCGGGGTCCAGGTTGCCCTGCACGGCATACCGGTCACCGAGGCGGGCGACCGCGTCGGTGAGCGAGACCCGGAAGTCGACCCCGACGACGTCCGCCCCGGCGGCCCCCATCGCGGCGAGCAGCTCACCGGTCCCGACCCCGAAGTGGATCTTCGGCACGTCCGGGCCGGCCACGGCCGCGAGCGCCGCCGCGGAGTGCGGCTGGACGAAGCGCTCGTAGTCCGTCCGCGGCAGCGCGCCGACCCACGAGTCGAACAGCTGCACCGCCGAGGCGCCCGCCGCGGCCTGCACCCGCAGGAACTCCCCGGAGATCTGCGCCAGCCGGGCGCACAGGTCGTGCCAGAGCTGCGGGTCGCCGTACATGAGCGCCTTGGTGTGCTCGTGGTTCTTCGACGGCCCGCCCTCGACGAGGTAGGACGCCAGGGTGAACGGCGCCCCGGCGAACCCGATCAGCGGGGTGTCGCCGAGCTCGGCCACGAGCAGGCGCACCGCCTCGGTGATGTAGGGGACGTGTTCGGGGGTCAGCTCCGGCAGCCGGTCGAGGTCGGCGCGGGTGCGCACCGGCTTGGCCACGACGGGGCCCACCCCGGCGACGATGTCGAGGTCGACGCCCACGGCCGCGAGCGGCACGACGATGTCGCTGAAGAAGATCGCGGCGTCCACGCCGTGGCGGCGCACCGGCTGCAGCGTGATCTCGGTGACCAGGTCGGGCCGCCGGCACGACTCCAGCATGCCCACGCCCTCACGCACGGCGCGGTACTCCGGCAGCGACCGGCCGGCCTGGCGCATGAACCACACCGGGGTGTGAGGCACGGACTGCCGGCGGGCGGCGCGGACCAGGGGGCTGTCGTGCAGGGGCGTGGGGGCGTCAGTCACCCGTGAATCCTCCCACGCAGCAGCAGCCCCTCCGTCACCTCGTAGCGGCCACCTCCGCCCGCCCGCCCGCCACCGCCCGCACACGCACCGGCACCGCTCAGACCGGCACGGTCATCCCGACGACGCCGAGGACGGTGAGGGCGACCCCGGCCAGCTGCACCCGGCGCAGCCGCTCGTGCAGCAGGTACCGCGCCCAGACCACGGTGACCACGGGGTAGAGCGAGCCGAGCACGCTGGCGACACTGACCAGCCCGCGTGAGGAGGCGAAGGCGAACAGGCCGTTGGCGGTGACGTCGCCCAGGCCGATGGCCGCCAGGGCGGGCACGTCGCGGCGCCGGGTGCCGGCGACGGTGCGCAGGGCCAGGGCAGCGGTCCCGAACAGCAGCACGCTGACCAGGCGCATCCCCCACAGGGTGTCCAGCAGGGAGACCCGCGCGCCCCGGTCGAGGCAGTACAGCGCCAGGCCGAAGCCGACTGCCGCCAGGCACGCCAGCACCACGGGGCGGGGCGGCACGGCGCCGCTGAGCTCGGGGCCGGAGGCCAGTGCCGCGCCGAGCACCGCCACCGCCATCCCTGCCCAGGCGAGCGCCGGCGGCTGCTCGCCGCCCAGCAGACCGAGGACCACCGGGACGACGGCGCCGAGAGAGGAGATCGGGGCGACGACGCCCATGGTCCCCGAGCCCAGCGCGGCGTAGAAGCTGACCAGCCCGAGGGTGCCCGAGAGCCCGGCGGCCAGCGCCCACCCGGGCCAGCCGTCGAGGGTCAGGTCGGGCAGCCGCACCATCACGACCGCGCTGAGCGCGACGAACGCGCACGCCTGGGAGACCCCCACCACCGCCGGCGCGGCCAGGCTGCGGGATCTCAGCCCCGCGAAGAAGTCGGACGTGCCCCACACCGCACTCGAGGCCAGGGCCAACAACGCCAGCATCGCCGCACCGTATCCCGGCGCGCCGCGGGTCACGTCGGCCCCCGTCGGCTTACCCTCATGGTGTGGGTGGTCGAGGTCTCCCCGGTGACAGCCCGGTTGAGTTCACGCGCGCTCTCCAGGAGCTGCGCGACGCACGGATGCGCCCGGAGGTGCGCCTCACCGAGGTGCCCGCACCACAACGCATCGCCCCGTATGCCGTGGCCCTCACCGCCGAGGTCGTGTCCCAGCGCGCCGACGAGGAGCTGGCCTCCGGCCGGTTCGTGCTGCTGCACGACCCGTCGGAGCCGGAGCCGTGGGGCGGGCCCTGGCGGGCGGTGACCTTCGCCCGGGCCGAGCTCGAGGCCGAGCTCGCCAACGACCCGATGCTGGGTGCCGTCGGCTGGTCCTGGCTGGTCGACGCCCTCGACGGCCGCGGCGCCCGCCACACCGCCGAGGCCGGGACGGTGACCCGCGTGGTGTCGGAGAGCTTCGCCGGCCTCGCGGACCGCCGGGCCAGCGTCGAGATGGAGGTGCGCGCCTCCTGGACGCCGACGGACGACGCGCTCGGCACCCACCTGCAGGCGTGGGCCGACCTGCTGTGCACGGTCGCCGGGCTGCCACCGCTGCCCGAGGGTGTCGTGGCGCTGCCTGCGCAGCGCCGATGAGTCCATCGCCTAGGTTGGGGACGTGAACACCGGATCCACCGAGCCCGCCGAGGACGTCACCGAGGACGTCACCCAACCCGTCCTGACACCGCTCGAGCATCCTGCCGACGGGGTCCCCGACGTGGTCGTCGACGAGCGTCGGCTGGTCGAGGCGGCACAGGCCCTCGCGGGCGGCTCCGGTCCGCTGGCGATCGACGCCGAGCGCGCCTCGGGCTACCGCTACGGCCAGCGGGCCTACCTCGTCCAGTTGCGCCGCAAGGGCTCGGGCACGTGGCTGATCGACCCGATCGCCTGCCCTGACCTGTCCCCGGTGGCCGAGGCGATCGCCGACGTCGAGTGGGTGCTGCACGCCGCCACCCAGGACCTGCCTTGCCTGGCCGAGGTGGGGCTGCGCCCGGCCCGGCTGTTCGACACCGAGCTCGGCGCCCGGCTGGTCGGCCTGCCCCGCGTGGGCCTCGCCGCCGTCGTGGAGCACTACCTCGGCCTGAGCCTGGCCAAGGAGCACTCCGCCGTCGACTGGTCCACCCGGCCGCTGCCGGAGCCGTGGCTGCTCTACGCCGCCCTCGACGTCGAGGTGCTCGTGGAGGTCCGCGACCACGTCGCCGCCGACCTCGAGGCCCAGGGCAAGACGGGTTGGGCGATGGAGGAGTTCGACGCCCTCACCCGTTTCACCGGCCCCCCGCCCCGGGTGGACCCGTGGCGGCGCACGTCAGGCATGCACAAGGTTCGCAACCGCCGCACCGCCGCGATCGTGCGCGAGCTGTGGCAGGAGCGCGACGCCATGGCGGTCGAGCGCGACGTCTCCCCCGGCCGCGTGCTGCCCGACGCGGCGCTGATCGAGGTCGCGCTGAGCGCTCCGGCCACGGCCGAGGACCTGCCCAACGGCCACCCCGGCCGGCTGGCCCGGCGCAACTCCCGCACCTGGCTGGGTGCCGTTGCCAAGGCCAAGCGGATCCCCGAGCACGACCTGCCGTTGCTGACCCTCAAGGCGGACGGCCCTCCGCCGGCACGGTCCTGGGCCGACCGCGACCCGGTCGCGGCCGCCCGCCTGGCTGACGCCCGGGCAGCGATGGCCGCGTTCGCCCATGAGCACTCCGTGCCGGTGGAGAACGTCCTGTCCCCCGACTCACTGCGCCGGGTGCTGTGGACGCCGCCGGAGCCGGCGACCGAGGCGTCGCTGCGCGAGGCGCTGACGACGCTCGGCGCCCGGGGGTGGCAGTGCGACATCGCCGTGCCGATCATCGAGGCGGCCATCGCCGCACACCCCGCGGAGGACGTCGGCTGACCCGCCGGCGCCACCGTTGGCCCGGGCTCAGCTGAGGAAGCCTGCGAGCGCCCGGGCGAGGTCCGCGGGGTTCTCCTCCGCCATGTGGTGCCCCGACTCGATCGCGTGCCCCCGCACGTCGGGTGCCCAGTCCCGCCAGATCCGCACGGGGTCACCGTGCAGGTCCTCGAGGTCGTCCCTGCTGGACCACAGCACCAGGGTGGGGCAGCGCACCACCCGGCCGGCGGCACGGTCGGTCTCCTCGTGCTCGCGGTCGACCCCCAGCCCGGCGCGGTAGTCCTCGAGCATGGCGCGCACGGTGTCCGGGTCGTGGATGGCCGCCCGGAACTCCGCGAACGCCTCGGGCCCCATGTGCTCCGCGGTGGCGGAGTACCACGCGTCGGGATCGGCCAGGATCGCCCGCTCGGGCTTGTCGGGCTGCGCGAAGAAGAACCAGTGGTACCAGTCGTGGGCGAACCGCGCGTTGACGCGGGACAGGTGCTCGGTGATCGGTATGCCGTCGAGGGCCGCCAGGCGCGTCACCGCAGCCGGGTGGTCCAGGGCCAGGCGCAGCGCCACCAGGGCGCCGCGGTCATGCCCGGCCACGGCGAACTCCTCATGGCCCAGCCCCCGCATCAGGGCGAGCAGGTCCCCGGCAACGGCTCGCTTGGACTGCTGGCTGTGCTGCGGCAGCACCGGTGCGCACGAGGACTGCCCGTAGCCGCGCATGTCGGGGCATACGACGGTGAACCCCCGCTCCACCAGGCGGGGCGCGACTTGGTGCCAGGTGGCCCCGGTCCGCGGGTGGCCGTGCACCAGCAGCACCGCCGGCCCCGCCCCACCGTGACGCACCCGCAGCTCGACCTCGCCGACATCCACCCGTTCGTCCCTCAGCCCCGCGAACATGGGCGGAGCCTAGGAGGGTGACGGCTCTCACGCCATGGGTGCGATGTCTCGCCTTGTTACCCGCGAGTAGCATCGGCGGTGCCCGGGGGACACACCCCCGGGTTGACCAGACCCCGCTCCCAGGGAGGCACCCGTGCCCCGCACACTGCGTGAGGTCGTCTTCGTCGATGGCGTCCGTACGCCGTTCGGCAAGGCCGGCGAGAAGGGCATCTACGCCCAGACGCGCGCCGACGACCTCGTCATCCACTGCATCCGCGAGCTGCTCCGCCGCAACCCCGACCTCCCGCCGGAGCGCGTGGAGGAGGTGGCCCTCGCGGCCACCACGCAGATCGGCGACCAGGGCCTGACCCTCGGGCGCGTGGCCGGCCTCCTGTCCGGCCTGCCGAAGACCACCCCGGGCTACTCGGTGGACCGCATGTGCGCCGGCGCCATGACCGCGGTGACCAACACCGCCTCCAGCATCGCCTTCGGTTCCTACGAGGTCGCCATCGCCGGCGGCGTCGAGCACATGGGCCGCCACCCGATGGGTGAGGGCGTCGACCCCAACCCGCGCATCGTCGCCGAGAAGCTCGTCGACCCCTCCGCGCTGGTCATGGGCTCCACCGCCGAGAACCTGCACGACCGCTTCCCGCAGCTGACCAAGGAGCGCTCCGACGCCTTCGCCGTCGGCAGCCAGAACAAGCTCGAGAAGGCCTACGCCAACAACAAGATCCAGCCCGACCTGGTCCCCGTCGCCACCCGCCACGAGGAGCTCGGCTGGGGCCTGGCCACCGTCGACGAGCCGCCGCGCCCCGGCACCACCATCGACAACCTCACCGGCCTGAAGACCCCGTTCCGCCCGCACGGCCGGGTCACCGCCGGCAACAGCGCCGGCCTCAACGACGGCGCCACCGCGTGCATCCTCGCCTCCGAGGAGGCCGCCCGGGAGCTCGGCCTGCCGGTGCGGATGCGCCTGGTCGGCTACTCCTTCGTGGGTGTCGAGCCCGAGGTCATGGGAATCGGTCCGGTCCCGGCGACGGAGAAGGCCCTCAAGCAGGCCGGCCTGACCATCGAGGACATCGGCCTGTTCGAGCTCAACGAGGCGTTCGCGGTGCAGGTGCTCGCGTTCCTCGACCACTTCGGCATCGCCGACGACGACCCGCGCGTCAACGAGTACGGCGGCGCCATCGCCACCGGTCACCCGCTCGCCAGCTCCGGCGTGCGCCTGATGACCCAGCTCGCCCGCCAGTTCGAGGAGCACCCCGAGGTCCGCTACGGCCTCACCGCGATGTGCATCGGCATCGGCATGGGCGGCGCGGTCATCTGGGAGAACCCGCACCACGCCGACTACGGCAAGGAGGACGCAGCCTGATGACTGCCACCGACATCGACTTCTCCGCGGTCTTCCCCGACGAGGTCATCACCCACACGCGGGTCCGCGACATCGACCTGCCCGGCGGCGCGGGCACCTTTGCCCTCATCACGCTGGACAACGGCTTCGACCACACCAAGCCCAACACGCTCGGCCCGGCCACCCTGGTCGGCCTGTCGAAGGCACTGGACGCGCTGAAGGTGCGCGCCGAGGCCGGCGAGATCGTCGGCGTGGGTGTCACCGGCAAGCCGTTCATCTTCGCCGTCGGCGCAGACCTCAAGGGCGTCTCCCACCTCACCGAGCACGAGCAGGCGCTGCTCATCGGCCGCCTCGGCCACGAGACGTTCGCCAAGCTCGAGGACCTGCCGGTCCCGACGTTCGCGTTCACCAACGGCGCAGCGCTCGGCGGCGGCGTGGAGGTCGGCCTGTCCTGCGACTACCGCACGATCTCCTCCGGCGTGCCGGTGTTCGCCCTGCCGGAGTGCTTCCTGGGCCTGGTGCCGGGCTGGGGCGGCTGCTTCAAGCTGCCCAACCTCGTCGGCGTCGAGAAGGCCCTCAAGGTCATCGTCGAGAACTCCCTCAACATGAACCGCATGCTCAAGGGCCCGCAGGCCTTCGAGCTCGGCGCCGCCGACGTGATGTTCGAGCCGGTCACCTTCCTCGAGGACTCCCTCGCCTGGGCGGCCGACGTCATCACCGGCAAGGTCACCGTGCAGCGACCCGAGGTCGACCGCGACGAGCAGAAGTGGGAGGCCGCCATCGCTGCGGCCAAGGGCTTCGCCGACCTCAAGACCGGTGGCGCGGCGCCCGCGCCGTACCGCGCCCTCGAGCTGGTCTCGCAGGCCCGCACCGCCACCCGCGACGAGGCGTACGCCGCCGAGGACCGGGTGCTCGCGGACCTCATCATGGGCGAGGAGCTGCGCGCGGGCCTGTACTCCTTCGACCTGACCCAGAAGCGCGCGAAGCGCCCGGTCGGGGCACCGGACAAGTCCCTGGCGCGGAAGGTCACCAAGGTCGGCATCGTCGGCGCCGGCCTCATGGCCAGCCAGCTCGCGCTGCTGTTCATCCAGCGCCTCGAGGTGCCGGTCGTCATGACCGACCTCGACCAGGAGCGCGTGGACAAGGGCGTCGCCTACGTGCACGCCGAGGTCGACAAGCTGCTCGGCAAGGGCCGGATCGGCCACGACAAGGCCAACCGTCTCAAGGCGCTCATCACCGGCGCGACGAGCAAGGAGGGCTTCGCCGACGCCGAGTTCGTCATCGAGGCCGTCTTCGAGGAGATGTCGGTCAAGAAGAAGGTCTTCGCCGAGGTCGAGGCCGTGGTCTCCCCCGAGGCGGTCCTCGCGACCAACACCTCCTCCCTGTCGATCACCGAGATGGCCAAGGACCTGAAGCACCCCGAGCGGGTCGTGGGCTTCCACTTCTTCAACCCGGTGGCGGTCATGCCGCTGCTGGAGATCGTCAAGGGTGAGGCGACCGACGACACCACGCTCGCGACGGCCTTCGCCACCGGCAAGGCGCTGAAGAAGACGACGATCCTGGTCAAGGACTCCCCCTCGTTCATCGTCAACCGCCTCCTCGGCCGCTTCATGGGCGAGGTCGCCAAGGTCGTCGACGAGGGCACCCCGATCGAGGTGGCCGACCGGGCCTTCGCCGGCCTCGCGCCGATGCCGCCGTTCATCCTGCTCGGGCTGGTCGGCCCGGCGATCGCGCTGCACAACAACGAGACCCTGGCCCGGGCCTTCCCCGAGCGCTTCTACGTCTCGGAGAACCTGCGCCGCATCGTCGAGGCGAAGAAGGCGGCTATCTACATCTGGCCCGAGGGCAAGCCGGTCGTCGACCCCGAGGTCGAGGCGCTGTTCGAGAAGCCGGCCGACCCGGTCGTGCTCACCACCGAGCAGGTCCGCGAGCGGGTGCTCTCCGTCCTCGCAGAGGAGGCCCGCCTCATGCTCGACGAGGGTGTGGCCGCAGGCCCGCAGGACATCGACCTGGCCATGATCACCGGCGCCGGGTTCTCGTTCTGGAACGGTGGCCTGACCCCGCTGCTGGACCGCACCGGCGTCGCCGAGAAGGTCACCGGCCAGCGCTTCCTGCCCCAGGGCGTGGCCAGCGTCCCGGCCTGACCCCCGCACCGCCACGCGTGGCCGGCCTACCCCCCAGGTATGCCGGCCCCGCGCCTGTCCGGGGCACCCGCACGTTGACGGCGGGCGGTATGTGGTGATTACCTCGCAGAGGTCACCCCTGGCGACGCGGGTCGCTGGTATCTCACATGTGATCTACACTCGGTGCATGAGCGAGGACTACCTGGCCCGGATCGGCACCCTCATCCGAGACGCCCGCCGCCACAAGAGCATGACCCAGAACGAACTTGCTCTTGCACTGGGCACCAGCCAGAGCGCCGTGGCCCGGATCGAACAGGGCAAGCAGAATCTCAGTCTTGAGATGCTCGCGCGCATCGGCGAGTGCCTCGACTCCGAGTTCGTCTCCCTCGGCCACTCCGGCGCCCAACACCTGCGCATCGTCGGTGGCACCAAGCTCTCCGGTGCCATCGACGTCAAGACCAGCAAGAACGCCGCCGTCGCGCTGCTGTGCGCGTCCCTGCTCAACCGCGGCCGCACCACGCTGCGCAACCTCGCGCGCATCGAGGAGGTCAACCGCATCCTCGAGGTGCTGACCAGCATCGGGGTCAAGGCCCGCTGGCTCCCGGACAGCAACGACCTCGAGCTCGTCCCGCCGCCCCGCCTCGACCTCGCCGGCATCGACGTCGACGCCGCGCGGCGCACCCGCACGGTGATCATGTTCCTCGGGCCCCTGCTGCACGAGTACCCCGAGTTCCAGCTGCCCTACGCCGGCGGCTGCGACCTGGGCACCCGCACGGTGGAGCCGCACATGAGCGCCCTGCGCCCGTTCGGGCTCAACGTCACCGCGCACAGCGGTTTCTACGAGGCGCGGGTCGACGGCGACGTGACCCCCGGCCGGCCGATCGTGCTGACCGAGCGCGGCGACACCGTGACCGAGAACGCGCTGCTGGCCGCCGCCCGCCACGAGGGTGTGACGGTCATCCGCAACGCCTCCCCCAACTACATGGTCCAGGACCTGTGCTTCTTCCTGGAGAAGCTCGGCGTGCGGATCGAGGGGATCGGCAGCACCACGCTCACCGTCCACGGCCGGCGCGAGATCGACGTGGACGTGGAGTACTCCCCCTCCGAGGACCCGATCGAGGCGATGAGTCTGCTCGCGGCGGCGGTCGTCACCGAGTCCGAGATCACCATCCGCCGGGTGCCGATCGAGTTCCTCGAGATCGAGCTGGCCCAGCTGGAGCTCATGGGGATGAAGTACGACATCACCCCGGAGTACCGCTCGGCCAACGGGCACACGCGCCTGGTCGACCTGACCACGATCCCCGGCCCGCTCGTGGCGCCCACGGACAAGATCCACCCGATGCCGTTCCCCGGCCTGAACATCGACAACCTGCCGTTCTTCGCGATCATCGCCGCGTGCGCCGAGGGCACCACGATGATCCACGACTGGGTCTACGAGAACCGCGCCATCTACCTGACCGAGCTGACCAAGGTCGGCGCGCGCGTGCAGCTGCTCGACCCGCACCGCGTGATGATCGAGGGCCCGACCCGCTGGCGCGCCACCGAGGTCATCTGCCCGCCGGCGCTGCGCCCGGCCGTCGTCATCCTGCTGGCGATGCTGGCCGCCCCGGGCACGTCGGTCCTGCGGAACGTCTACGTGATCAACCGCGGCTACGAGGAGCTGGCCGAGCGCCTCAACGCCCTCGGCGCCACGATCGAGACCTTCCGCGACATCTGAGCAGGGGGGCGGGAGTCGGCCACACAGCTCCCCGATGAACTGTGTGGCCGGCACACACGGCACGGCGTGGTGAGGCGGTCCTAGCCTCGGGCCTCATGCCGCACGACGCCTCCTCACCGAACCCGCCCGCCGACGCCTCCCTGCGGGGCCGGACCGCCCTGGTCACCGGCGCCGCGAGCGGTATCGGCGCGGCGTGCGTCGAGCGCCTCGCCGCGGCCGGGGCCGCTGTCGTGGCGGTCGACCGGGACGAGGCCGGCCTGAAGCGGTTCGCGCAGCTGCCCGCGGTCGAGCCCGTCGCCTGCGACCTGGCCGACCTCGACGGCATCACCGACCTGCCCACCGCGGTCGACATCCTCGTCAACAACGCCGGCGTGCAGCACGTCGCGCCGATCGAGGAGTTCCCCACCGAGCGCTTCGACCTCATCCTGGCGCTGATGCTGCAGTCCCCCTTCCGCCTCATCCGGCACGTGCTCCCCCACATGTATGCCGGCGGCTGGGGTCGCGTGGTCAACGTCTCCAGCGCGCACGGGCTGCGCGCCAGCGCGTACAAGTCGGCCTACGTCAGCGCCAAGCACGGCCTCGAGGGCCTGTCCAAGGTCGTCGCCCTCGAGGGCGCCGCCCACGGCGTCACGAGCAACTGCGTCAACCCGGCCTACGTGCGGACCCCGTTGGTGGAGAAGCAGATCGCCGACCAGGCGGCCGCCCACGGCATCGAGGAGTCCGAGGTCGTCAACGAGGTCATGCTCGCCCCGGTCGCCGTCAAGCGGCTGATCGAGCCCGAGGAGGTGGCCGACCTCGTCACCTTCCTGTGCGGCCCTTCGTCGGCGTCCATCACCGGCGCCGCCTACACGATGGACGGCGGCTGGACCGCCCAGTGAGGACCCCGGGTGGCCGGGGACCTTCGAAGGACCCGGCCACCCGGCATACCGCACCACCGTTCTGCACCACCCTCACCACCCACCCACACCAGGAGCCAGCATGGCCAGCACCCTTGTGTCCGAGACGACGACGGGGCGCAGATCCCCGATCGCGCGGATCGTCGGCGCCAGTCTGATCGGCACGACCGTCGAGTGGTACGACTTCTTCCTCTACGGCGTCGCCGCCGCGGCGGTCTTCCCCCACGTGTTCTTCCCGAACGCCAAGGACCCGCTGCAGGCCACGCTGCTCAGCTTCGCGACCTACTGGATCGGCTTCGTCTTCCGGCCGCTCGGCGGGCTGGTCTTCGGCCACTTCGGTGACCGCCTCGGGCGCAAGAAGCTCCTGGTGCTCTCCCTGCTCATGATGGGCATCGCGACCTTCGGGATCGGCCTGCTGCCGGGCTACGCCCAGGTGGGCGCGCTGGCACCGGTGCTGCTGACCGTCCTGCGCTGCGTCCAGGGCTTCGCCCTCGGCGGCGAGTGGGGTGGTGCGGTCCTCATCGTCTCCGAGCACGGCGAGCCCGGCCGGCGAGGCTTCTGGGCCTCCTGGCCGCAGGCGGGTGCCCCCGCCGGCCAGCTCATCGCCAACGGTGTCCTGGCGATGCTGGCGATCTTCCAGGACGACGCGGCGTTCCTGTCGTGGGGCTGGCGCATCCCGTTCCTGCTCTCGGCGGTGCTGGTCATCATTGGCCTGTGGGTGCGCCTGCAGGTCGAGGAGTCCCCGCTGTTCAAGGCTGCGCGTGAGCGGGCCGACGTGCGGGCCTCCGAGGGCACCGTCGACAAGCTGCCGCTGCTGGACGTGCTGCGCCGCTACCCCCGCGAGATCCTCACCGCCATGGGCGCGCGCATGGCCGAGAACGTCGCCTACTACATCTTCACCATCGTCATCACGACCTACGTGGTCGAGCAGCTGAAGCTGCCGAAGTCGTTCGCGCTCAACGCCGTGCTCATCGCGGCCGCGATCCACTTCTGCACCATCCCGATGTGGGGCGCGCTGTCCGACCGTATCGGCCGCAAGCCGGTCTACCTCATCGGCGCCGTCGGAGTCGGGGTGTGGGCGTTCGTCTTCTTCGCCATGCTCAACACCAAGAGCTTCGCGCTCGCGGTCATCGCGGTCATCGTCGGGCTGCTGTTCCACGGCGCGATGTACGGCCCGCAGTCGGCGTTCTTCGCCGAGCTGTTCGGCACCAAGGTCCGCTACTCCGGTGTCTCCATCGGCTACCAGCTGGCCTCGATCATCGCCGGTGGGCTGGCGCCGATCATCGCCGTGGACCTGCTGGCGAGCTACCACAGCGGCAGCGCGATCGCGGTCTACGTCGCGATCTGCTCGGTGATCTCCGTAGTGGCCGTCCTGTCCTACCGCGAGACCCGGCAGCGCGACCTGGCCACGATCACCAAGGGTGAGGTCGCCTGACCGTCCCCCACGGCGCCGGCGCGGGGCTGCCTAGGATCGGGCGTGATGTCCACTCCTGCAGACCCCGCGCTGACGCTGCTCACGCTCCTCGCCTCCGGGGCGTCGGCCGCCGAGCTCTCGGCCGTCGACGCCCCGGAGGCGCGTGCGCTGGCCCTCCGGGTGCGGGCCGCGTTCGACACCCGGCGCCGGCGTGAGGCCGAGCTGAGCGCCCTCGTCGAGACGGCCCGCGACCTGGCCTCGATGCGTGACCCGGCCGGAGTCCTCGACGCGATCGTGCGTCGCGCCCGCGCCCTGCTGCAGACCGACGTCGCCTACCTGACCCTCGCCGACCCGGAGGCGGGCGACACCTACATGCGCGCCACGGACGGCTCGGTCTCGGCGCGGTTCCAGACCGTCCGGCTGAGCCTCGGCGCCGGGCTCGGTGGCCTCGTGGCGTCCACCCACATGCCGTACTGGACGGCCGACTACCCCCAGGACCAGCGGTTCCGGCACACCAAGACGATCGACAGCGCGGTCGGTGACGAGGGGCTGGTCGCCATCTGCGGCACCCCGCTGCTGGTCGAGGAGCAGTTCGTCGGCGTCCTCTTCGCGGCCAACCGCTCGCCCCGTCCGTTCAGCCACGACGAGGTGTCGCTGCTCGGCTCGCTGGCCGCCCTGGCGGCGGTGTCTATCGTGACCACGCGCGCGGCCGCCGAGACGGCCGAGGCACTGGCCGCGCTCTCCGAGGCTCACGACGTCGCCCGGCGGCACGTCAGCGGCGTCGAGCGGGCTGCCGCGGCGCACGACCGGTTCGCCGAGCTCGTCCTGCAGGGCGGCGGCGTCGACGACATCACCGCCGCCCTCGTGGAGCTGCTCGGCGGCTGGGCCGTGCTGCTGGACCCCGAGGACACCCGCGTCGGCACCGCCGGCCGGTCCGCGCCCCGCCCTGCCGCGGGCGGCTCCCCCGACCCCCTCGCCGGCGCATCGGCGGTCCGGGCGACGCACGCTTCCGGCCGCCTGGCCTCCGAGGACGGCGTCTGGGCGGTCAGCGTCACCGCGGCGCACGAACGGCTGGGCACCCTCGTCGTCGGCGGTGTCGGCCGGCTCGACGAGGCCGACGAACGCACCCTCGAGCGCGCCGGCGTGGTGAGCGCCCTGGTGCTGCTGTTCGAGCGGGCCGCCGTCGACGCCTCGTTGCGGGTCGTCACCGACCTGGTCTCCGACCTGGTCAGCGGCCGGGGCGACGCCCCGGCGCGGCAGACCCGTGCCCGGGCCCACGGCCTGGACCTGACCACACCGCACTGCGTGCTGGTCGTCAAGGGCCGCGAGGGCGAGTCGCGGCGGGCACTCGTGCTCTCGGCCCAGGCAGGCACCGGCCCGGGTTCGGTCGTGGGCGAGCACGACGGCGACGTCGTGGCGCTCGTGCCGTCCGAGGACCCCGATGCGGCGGCGACCCACCTGGCCACCCGGCTCTCGCGCAGCGCGCCGGTCACCGTGGGCGCGGCCGGCCCGGTCCGCTCGGTCGAGGAGCTGCCCGCCGCCCACGCCGAGGCGCGGCGCACGGCGGCGGCACTGGTCGCGCTGGGCCGCCAGGGCGCCGGCGCCTCGACGGAGGCGCTCGGCTTCGCCGGCCTGGTGGTGGGTTCCGACCCGGACGTGGCCTCCTACGTCGCGCGCGTCCTGGGGCCGGTGTCCGCCTACGACGCCCAGCGCGGCAGCGAGCTGGTCAAGACGCTGGAGACCTACTTCGCGGCCGGGTCCAGCCCGCGGCACGCCGCGACGGCCCTGCACGTGCACGTCAACACGGTCGCTCAGCGGCTGGAGCGCGTGGCCACCCTGCTCGGGTCCGACTGGCAGCACCCCGACCGGGCGCTGGAGCTGCAGCTGGCGCTGCGGCTGCGCCGGCTCATGCCGGCTGGCTGACCAGCTGCCGCTGCACCGCCGCCGTGACCGCCTCGACCCCGTCCGGGCCGAGGATGACCGAGTAGTGGTTGACGTCCCCGACCCCGGTGACCCGCACCTGCTCGGGCACACCAAGCGCCGCCAGACGCTGCTCGTCGTACAGGCCCTGGGGCTCGTCCATCAGCCCGCGCTGCGCCCACAGGAGCTCCACCGGCACCCCCGCGGCCACGGCCGTGCCGACCGCGGCGTGCACTTCCGGGGAGGCCAGCAGGTGACGGCCGTCGGCGCGGACCGCGTCCAGGATGCAGGAGCTCACCAGCTCCGGACCGTCCTGGACGAGGTCGTGGCGCAGGTAGCGGTGCAGCGTCGCCGCGCCGACCGGGTCGGCGAGGATGGCCGCCATCGCGGGGTGCGGCTCCCAGAAGGCCAGGTAGGCCTCCTCGTCCGCGAAGCGCATGGACAGCCGTTGCATCGCCGGCCCGATGACGGCGGTCAGGGCCGCGTCGATGTCGGTCTCGGCTGGGCCCGGCAGGGACAGGCCACCGTCGACGAGCACCGCCGCGCGGACCCGGTCGGGGTGGCGCGCGGCCGTCAGGGCCGCGACGAACGCGCCCATCGAGTGCCCCAGCAGGACCACCTCCCGGGCACCGAAGGCGTCGGCTACCCCGATGACGTCCGCCACGTGCGCGTCGAGCCCCCAGGGACCGGTGATGTCCCGACTGCAGGCCCGGCCGCGCAGGTCGGGTGCCAGCACCCGCGCCGAGCCCGGGCCGAGGCGGTCCCCGAGGGCGTCGGCCACCATCCGCCAGGACAGGGCATTGGCGGTGATGCCGTGCATCGCGATGACCAGCGGCCGGTCCTGCTCGCCACGGCGGGGTTCGCCCTGGGGCAGGGTCAGGTCGTGGACGCCGAGCGACCCGCCGGGCCGGTCGATGCGGTACTGCGGCTCCACCTCAGGCACGGTGCCCTCCAACTCGTCTCGGCGAGGGCCGGTCCGCTCGGTGCCGGCCCCGTGCCGCCAACCTAGGTCAGGGACGGCGGACATGCTCTGGCAGCGGGCACCACAACGCCGCGCCTCCGATGTGTGCTCCGCCCACTGGCCGCGACGGGGCGCGCCCTGGACCCGCCGGGAGCGGCCGGCCCGGCTCAGCTGTCCCGGCTCAGCCGGCGGTGTGCCCGAGCCGTGCCGCGAGCGCCGTGGCGATGGCGTCGGCGGTCAGCCCGACCTCCTCGAGCAGCTGCGAGCGGGACGCGTGCTCGAGGAACCGCTTGGGGATGCCGTGGCAGTGCACGGGCTGGGACAGCCCGGCCTCACGCAGGGCGCGGGTGACGGCCGACCCGATGCCGCCCTCGACGAGGTTGTCCTCGATGACGGCGACCGCGCCGGCCTGCCGTGCGGCGTCGACGACGTCGTCACTGACCGGCAGCACCCAGCGCGGGTCGACGACCCGGACGCTGTGCCCCTGGGCCTCGAGCTTGGCGGCGACGCCGAGCGCGGTGGGGGCGAGGGACCCGACCGACACCAGCAGGAGGTCGACCGGCTCGCGGCCGGCGGGGCCGTGGAGCACGTCCACGGTCCCCCACTGCTCGGTGGCCACCACCGGGTCGGCGACGTCGCCCTTGGGGAAGCGGATGACGGTCGGGGCGTCGGACACCTCGACGGCCTCGCGCAGCTGCCGGCGGACCTGGTCGCCGTCACGCGGGGCAGCGAGGCGCAGCCCCGGCACGATGTTGCCCAGCGTCATGTCCCACATGCCGTTGTGCGAGGCCCCGTCGCTGCCGGTGATGCCGGCGCGGTCGAGGACGAACGTCACGCCCGCCTGGTGCAGCGCGCAGTCCATGAGCAGCTGGTCGAAGGCCCGGTTGAGGAACGTGGCGTAGACCGCGACCACCGGGTGCATCCCGCCGAACGCCAGGCCCGACGCCATGGTGACGGCATGCTGCTCGGCGATGCCCACGTCGAAGACCCGGTCGGGGAACTTCGCCGCGAAGCCGTCGAGGCCAACCGGGATGAGCATGGCCGCGGTGATCGCCACCACGTCGGGCCGGCGCTCCCCGATGGCGCACATCTCGTCGTTGAACTCATCGGTCCAGATGCGCCCGCCGGCCTCGAACGGCAGACCGGTCTCGGGGTTGATGACGCCGACGGCGTGGAACTGGTCGGCCTCGTCCTCGATCGCGGGCTGGTAGCCGCGGCCCTTCTGGGTGATGACGTGCACCAGCACCGGCCCGCCGTACGCGCGGGCGCGCCGGAACGCGTGCTCGAGCGCGGTCTCGTCGTGCCCGTCGACCGGGCCGAGGTACTTCAGCCCCAGGTCCTCGAACATGCCCTGCGGGGCGACGATGTCCTTGAGGCCCTTCTTGACGCCGTGCAGGGTCTCGTACATCGCAGAGCCCACCACCGGCGTGCGCGACAGGGTGTTCTTGCCCCAGTCCAGGAACCGCTCGTAGCCGCGCGTGGTGCGCAGCGTGGCCAGGTGGTCGGCCAGGCCGCCGGTGGTCGGGGCGTAGGAGCGCTCGTAGTCGTTGACGACGATGACCAGGGGCAGGTCCTTGTCCGCGGCGATGTTGTTGATCGCCTCCCACGCCATGCCGCCGGTCAGCGCGCCGTCACCGATCACCGCGACGGTGTGCCGGCCCCGCTCCCCCTTCAGGCGTCGCGCCTTGGCGATGCCGTCGGCCCACGACAGGGCGGTCGAGGCGTGGGAGTTCTCGACCACGTCGTGCACGGACTCGGCGCGGCTCGGGTAGCCCGACAGGCCGCCCTTCTTCTTGAGCTTGCTGAAGTCCTGCCGCCCGGTGAGCAGCTTGTGCACGTAGGACTGGTGCCCGGTGTCGAAGACGATCGCGTCGCGTGGGGAGTCGAACACCCGGTGCAGGGCGATGGTCAGCTCGACCACGCCGAGGTTGGGGCCGAGGTGGCCACCGGTCTTGGAGACCTCCGTCACCAGGAAGTCGCGGATCTCCGCGGCCAGCTGAGGCATCTGCTCCGCGGGCAGCGCCCGCAGGTCAGCAGGGCTGGAGATCGTCTGCAGCACACCCACGATGGAAAACAGTCCTTCCGCACACACGGCTCGAGTCGATCGAGTCTAGTTGTTCCCCTCAGGCGACGGTGATGGCCACCTCCGAGGGTGCCCCCAGCACCTCGGTGGTGCCATCGGCCAGACAGCGCACCCCGAAGCGGTGGCCGACGAAGCGCAGCCCGTGCACGGTCATCGCCCCGTATGCCGCGGGGCGGGCCGGGCGCAGCACGAGCCGCCCGGCGGGAGCGTCCGGCTCGAACCCCAGCGCGACGGTCAGCAGGGCGGCGGCGGAGGCCGCCGACCACGCCTGGGGCCGGCAGGACGCCGGGTAGGGGGCGGGCCGGTCGAGCACACCGGACCCGGCATACAGCTCTGGCCAGCGGTAGCCGAAGGGCACCGCGGCGGCCAGCAGGCTGCGGCCCACGGCCACGGCCGGGTCGCGGTGGCCCTCGCGGACCATGCCGAGCGCGCAGATCGCGGTGTCGTGGGTCCACACCGAGCCGGTGTGGTAGCCGATCGGGTTGTAGCCCCCGTTGTCGGTGGCGAGAGTGCCGATGCCGTAGCGGCCGAGCATCGTCGGCCCGGACAGGGTGGCACTCACCCGGGCCGCCTCGTCCGGGTCCAGTGTGCCGGTGCCGAGGACGTGGCCCATGTTGGACCCGACGCCGTCGACCAGGGCGCCGTGCCCGTCGACCGCGATGCCCAGGTAGGGCCCCTCGGCGCCCTCGGCCCAGTACCGCTGCCGGAACCGGGTGCGCAGCCCGTCGGCCCAGGCCCGCAGCTCGGCGGCGCCGTCCTGCCCGAACGCGTCGAACAGCGTGGCCGCCGCGTCGGCCGCCTCCACGGCGTAGGCCTGGGCCTCGACCAGGGCGATCGGGCCGTCGGCGACCCGGCCGTCGCGCCAGCGCACGGAGTCGGCGGAGTCCTTCCAGCCCTGGTTGGCCAGGCCGGTGCCGGTGGTGTCGAGGTACTTCAGCAGCCCGTCGTCGTCGGGCGCGGCGTGCTCGGTCAGCCACCGGGTCGCGGCCCGCAGGTGCGGCAGCAGGGCCACCACCTCCGCCTCGGGGAGGCCCCAGAGCCACGCGTCGTGCAGCAGGCTCACCCACAGCGGCGTGGCGTCGATGGTGCCGTAGTAGACCGGCGGCAGCGCCAGGCCCTTGACCTCGTCGACGTATGCCGTGCGGCGCACCTCGTGCGGGATCTTGCCGGGGGCCTGCGCGGAGACGGCGTCGAGGACGGTGCCCTGTCGCCGGGCCAGGGCGCGCAGCGTGCCGCCGGCCAGGGTGGTCCCGAACGGCAGCGCCATGCGCGCCGCCCAGAGCGAGTCGCGGCCGAAAAGCGTGAGGTACCAAGGCGTCCCGGCGCCGGCGTAGACGTCCGCGGGGGCCTGCGGGTCGGTCAGGGTGAGGTGCCGCAGGTCGGTCATCCCCATGGCCAGCGCCGGCCCCAGCCGCGGGTCGTCGGCCTCGACGGCGACGTCGTCCCAGTCCAGGCGAGCGGCACCGCCGTCGGCGTCCAGCCCGGAGGTTCCCCGCCGGGCCACGAGGAGCGTGAGCGTGACGGTGGCGCGGTCCCCCGGGGGGACCTCCAGTGGGAAGGAGGCGACGGCGCCGTGCGCACCCGCCGAGAGCTGCGACGGTGCGGGGTCGAAGGAGACGACGACCTCGTGGTCCTCGTCGCCCCAGGTGACCTGCCCGTCCCGCACCATCGCCGGCAGGGGCGTCCCCTCGGCGATGCCGGACTTCACCCGGCTGATCGGCGCCGCGTCGCCGGCGAGGCGCACGAGCAGGTCGGCGACGACGGGGACATCGGCGCGCGAGCGCACCTCGACCTGCTCGCGGACCCCCTGGGCCACGACCTCCCGGCGGCGCAGGACCTCCACCGTCGGGTCCGACCCGGGGTTGCCCAGGTGACGGGCCGAGCCGAGGAACTCCGAGCGGGGCCCGGCGCTGGCCGCGGCGACCGGCGCCGTGGCCTGGTCCCCCAGCCGGATGTCCAGCACGGACAGGACGCGTCGGTCGTCGACGAACACGCCCTGGGCGCCGGCGCCCTCGACCTGGCCGGACGCGGCGGACAGCGCGGTGACGTTGCCGCTGACGCAGATGCTCAGGTCGTATAGCCAGGGCTGCTGCGGCTCACCCGGCCGGACGGGAGTGGCGGGTGCGGCGGGCTCGGGCATCGGGGCGCTCCTTGGGTGCGGTGACCGGCAACGGGCCTGCGGCGGCCGGGGCCACCAGCAGCCTGCCCACCCTCTCACCGGCGGGCCGGCCCGTCGCGACCTGCCTAGGAGCCGCTGTCGTCGCGGTCGCGCCGACGCGCGCGCAGCGTCCGCTCCCCCAGCACGTAGAGCGCCACGCCGCCGATGATGAGCACGATGCCCACGAAGGCCCAGAAGGCCACGCCGGACATGGCGCTGCCGCCGAGGACGCCGGTGCCCTGCAGGGTCCAGAGCAGGCCGACGAGGGCCACGAGCACGCCGACCGGCTTGAGCAGGGTGCGGTTCACCCCGCCATTGTCCCCCGCCGGCGTCACAGGCGCGGGATGAACCGCTTGCCCTGCATCGCCTCGTGCAGCAGCTCGGCGCTGCGCCGAGCGGCACGCAGCCGCACACCCTCGGCCTCGAGGTCGGCCAGCACCTGCTCCAGCGCCTCCGGGGTGAGGTCGTCGCCCAGCTCGACCCGCGCCTCGCGGTAGGCCTGGCGCATCGCCTCGAGCTGGGCGTCGACGTGGCGCACCGTCACCCAGGCGAGCGCGACCGGGTGCCGCCGCCACCCGGCATACCGGCGGTAGTCGGCGGGGCACTGGTCGAGCAGCCAGGACACCGCGGGCACCTGCCAGTCGGGGGTGCCCGGCGGTGGCACCTCGAGGGGCCAGCCGGGTGGGGTCGCGCGCACGCCACCAGTGTGGGGGCCGCCCCTGACACACCGAGGGGCCCGGCCGACTGGCCGGGCCCCTCGGTGGGACGGGTAGACGCTCAGGCGCGACCGTGGGCGGCGCGGCTGCGCCGGCTCAGCGAGTCGATCGTCACCGCGAGCAGCAGCACCGCACCGGTGACCATGAACCGGATCGAGGAGTCGAGGTTCAGCAGGCTCAGTCCGCTGGAGATCGACTGGATCACGATGATGCCCAGCAGCGCCGAGTACGCCGAGCCGCGACCACCGAAGAGGCTGGTGCCACCGATGACCGCCGCCGCGATGGCGTTGAGGTTGGTGTCACCGCCACCGCTGCTCTGGTTGACGGCTGCGAGCCGGCCGGCCGCGAGGATGCCGCCGATGGCCGCGAAGGTCGAGCACAGCGCGAAGATCGACAGGTAGATGCCGCGCACGTTGATGCCCGAGCGGCGGGCCGCCTCGACGTTGCCGCCCACCGCGAAGACCGAGCGGCCCCAGCTGGTGCGCCGCAACGCGATGTCCATGATCACGACGAAGACCACGAACAGGATGAACATCCACGACACGCCGCGGTCCTGGTTGAGCACGATGACCGGCACCAGCAGGACGACCGCCAGGCCGACCGCCCGCGCCACCAGCATCGTGGTCGGGGCCGTGGACAGGCCCGCCGCGGCCCGGCGAGAACGCGCCGCCAGACGGCTGCCGAGGTAGGCCAGCACGACGAGCGCGATGACGACGTAGGACGCGATCGGCGTCAGGAACTGCAGCTGGGCGAACTCGACGATCGGCGAGGTGAAGGGCAGGTTGAGCGAGCCCTCCTTGCCCAGGATGTAGAGCTGCAGGCCAAGGAAGCCGAGCAGGCCGGCGAGGGTGATGACGAAGCTCGGCACGCCGAAGCGGGTGTAGAGCGCGCCGTAGAACAGGCCGACGACGGTGCCGGTCAGCACGGCGGCGATGATGGCGAGGGGGAGCGCCCAGCCGTGCTGGGTGAGCCCGACACCGAGCACGGCGGCGGCCAGACCGCTCACCGAGCCGACGGACAGGTCGATCTCGCCCAGCAGGAGGACCAGCACGACGCCGATGGAGATGGTGCCGATCGCTGCGCTCTGCAGGGTCAGGTTGACCAGGTTGCGTGGGGAGAGGAAGTCCGGGTTCAGCGCCTGGAAGACGCCCCAGATGACGATGAGGCCGATGACGACCGGCAGCGAGCCGAGGTCGCCGCTGCGCAGCCGGGTGGTGAACACCGAGACCGCGCCGGAGAACCCGCGCGAGGCGATGAGCCGCTCGTCCTGCAGGTCGGCCGGCAGGGCGGCCTGCAGCTCCTCGGTCTCGGTGGACGTGGCCTGCTGGGGGCTGGATGAGGTGGTCACGACGTGCTCTCCTGCGGGGTGCGGCGGGCGGCTCGCTCCGAGACGGCGTTGGTGGTGGCGCCGGTGATCGCGGCGATGATCTCCTGCGAGCTGGTCTGGCTGACCTGGTAGATGCCGTTGTTGCGACCCAGCCGCAGCACGACGACCCGGTCGGCCACGGCCATGACGTCGGCCATGTTGTGGCTGATGAGGATGACGCCCAGGCCCCGCTCGCGCAGCCGCTCGACGAGGTTGAGCACCTCCGCGGTCTGCGCGACGCCGAGGGCCGCCGTCGGCTCGTCGAGCATGACGACCTTCGGCTCGCCGAGCAGCGACCGGGCGATGGCGACCGTCTGGCGCTGGCCGCCGGACAGGCTCGCCACCGGGATGCGGACCGACGGGATCTTGGCCGAGAGCTGGCGCAGCAGCTGCCAGGACTGCCGCTCCATCTCGACCTCGTCGAGCTGCCGGCGGTGCTTGAGCTCGCGACCGAGGAAGAGGTTGCCGACGACGTCGAGGTTGTCGCACAGGGCCAGGTCCTGGAAGACCGTGGCAATGCCGAGGTGCTGGGCCTCGGCCGGGCTGCCGATGTGGACCTGCTTGCCGTCGAAGCTCATGTGGCCCTCGTCGGGGCTGTAGACCCCGGCGATGGTCTTGACCAGCGTCGACTTTCCGGCGCCGTTGTCACCAACCAGCGCCACCACCTCACCGGCACGCACGTCCAGCTCGATGTCCTTCAGCGCCTGCACGGCGCCGAACCTCTTGGATACGCCTGTCATGGACAGGACCGTGTCGGTCGCTGCCGGTGAGGTGGTGGTCGTCATGGTTCCTTCCTCAGCTCAGGCCCGCGGCGGCGCACACCTTGGCGAAGTCGCCGGTGCAGATGGCGGTGACCGGGTAGACGCCGTCCTTGACGACGGTGTCCTTGATGTTGGCCTTGGTCACGGCCACCGGGATGAGCAGCGTGGACGGGGTGTTCTGGTAGGTGGTCTGCGACTGCGGCTTCTGGCCGTTGGCCAGCGCCACCGCCGCGTTGGCAGCGTCGGTGGCCTCGGGCTTGATCGCCTTGTAGACGGTCATGGCCTGGTCACCGGCGAGGATGCGCTGGATGGCGGCGAGCTCGGCGTCCTGGCCGGTCACCGGAGGCAGCGGGTTGACGCCGCCACCCTTGAGCGCGGCGATGGCGCCACCGGCGGTGCCGTCGTTGGCGGCGTAGACGCCGACCAAACCGGACTTGACCGCGGTCAGCTGGCTCTCCATCCAGGCCTGGGCCTTGTCCGGGCTCCAGTCGGGGGTGTCGTACTCGGCGGCGACCTTGTAGCCGCTGGAGTCGAGGACGCTGTGCGCACCCTTCTTGAATTGGCCGGCGTTGTTGTCGGTCGGCGCGCCGTTGATCATCACGATGTTGCCCGAGGTCTTGCCGGCCTTCTTCATGAGGTCGACGAGGGTCTGGGCCTGGAGCTGGCCGACCTTCTGGTTGTCGAAGGAGACGTAGTAGTCGACCGGGGCGCCCGCGATGAAGCGGTCATAGGCGATGACCGGGACCTTGGAGCCCTTGGCGCTGTTGGCGATCGAGGCCGCCGCCTTGCTGTCCACCGGGTCGAGGACGAGGACGTTGGCACCCTGCGTCAGCGCGGACTCAGCCTGCTGCTGCTGCTTGGCCGCGTCCTGGTCGGCGTTGGAGTAGATGATGGTGCAGGTCGGGCACTTGGCCTTGACCGCGGCCTCGAACAGCGGGCGGTCGAGCTGCTCGTAGCGGGCCGTCTTGGACTCCGGCAGGAGCAGCGCGATCTTCTTGGCGCCACCGGAGCTGGAGCCACCGGAGCTGGAGCTGCTGCTGCCGCTGCTGCAAGCCGCGACGGACGAGAGGGCCAGCCCGGCCGCGAGGCCGACGCCGGCGAGCCGGGCGATCGATGAAGTCATGGGGTCTCCTCGGACGTGGATGCCCGCCACGGTGTCGGGCTGAGGCTGATTCAAGACCCCGGCGCCGTTGGCGTCAAGGCTTGAATTCAATATGCCCGAAACGTGACCGAAACTTCTCAGCCGGCGACGCGCCGGGCCTCACTGTGGAGCTGTGCGGCGACAGCCAGGGCTCCCACCAGCTCGGCCTCCTCCCCGAGCTGCGCCCCGACAACCTCCACGCTAGCCGCGGCGGACGGGATTGCACAGCGATCAATGGCCTCTCGCAACGGGGAGAGCAGCACGTCACCGACCCGGGCGAGCTGCCCGCCGACGACGATGACCTCGGGGTTGAGCAGGTTGACCAGGCCCGCGGCCGCCACCCCGATGTGCCGGCCGGCGTCGGCCACCACGCGGCGGCACCCGGGGTCGCCCGCCTCGGTCCGGTTGAGCACGTCGCGCAGCGTCAGCTCGCCGTGCGAGACGGCCAGCGCGTCCAGCAACGCGCGCGACCCGACGAAGGTGTCGAGGCACCCGCGGTTGCCGCACCGGCAGACCGGGCCGTTCTCGTCGATGGTGACGTGGCCGATCTCCCCTGCCGTCCCCGCACTGCCACGGAAGACCTCGCCGTTGATGATGAGCCCGGCCCCGATGCCATAGGACGCCTTGATGTAGCAGGCGTTCTGCCGTCCCCGCAGGGAGCCCGCGCGCAGCTCCCCCAGGGCCGCCAGGTTGGCCGTGTTGTCCAGGTGAACCGGCACGCGCAGCCGCCCCGACATCTCCTGCGCCACCGGCACCCCGCGCCAGCCGGGCAGGACCGCCTCGGACCCGACCTCGCCGCTGACCGTGTCGACCGGCGCAGGCAGGCCGAACCCGGCCGCGGTCAGCCCGTCCATGCGCCCGCCGACCCGGTCGACGAGGTCCCCGACCAGGCGCGCGGCCCGCTCCATGCCCTCGTCCGCGTGGTGGTCGGCCGGCAGCGGCATCCGCTGGCGGCCCAGGATGTGCCCGGTCGTGTCGCTCACGGCCACCCGGATGTCCCGGTCGCCGAAGGCCACCCCAGCCAGCAGCCCCTCCCCCGCGGCCAGCGAGACCAGGACGGCGCGCCGGCCGCTGCGGACGCTCGGGGCGAGCGACACCACCGAGGCGGCGGCGAGCTCGCGCACGAGGTTGGACACCGTGGCCGGCGAGAGGCCCGTGACGCCCGCGAGCTCGACCTGGGTCAGGGCACCGTGCTGCTCCACCGCCTCCACCACGCGGGCCTTGTTGGCTTCACGCAGTGAAGTCTGGCTACCGGGGGCGCCCTGCGTTGGTTTCACGGCGTCAAGATAACCGCACGCCCCGCCCGGAGGACAGTCACCGCCGGGATTGGTATGCCGCACGGTCGGCACCAGGGTGCGCGCGCGACGGGCCGCGCCCACCCGGCATACCGTCGCGCAGCGGTGCGGACACGCGGACGGGCCCGGTCACCCGAAGGTGGCCGGGCCCGTCGCGGGGCGGTGACGTCAGCCGTTCACGAGGGAACGCAGGACGTACTGCAGGATGCCGCCGTTGCGGTAGTAGTCAGCCTCACCGGGGGTGTCGATGCGCACGACCGCGTCGAACTCGACGCTCTCGCCATCCTCCTTGGCGGCCACGACCTTGACGGTCCGCGGCGTGGTGCCGTCATTGAGGGCGGTGACGCCGGTGACCGAGAAGGTCTCGGTGCCGTCGAGGCCGAGGCTGTCGGCGCTCTCACCGGCGGGGAACTGCAGTGGCAGCACCCCCATGCCGATGAGGTTGGAGCGGTGGATCCGCTCGTAGGACTCGGCGATGACCGCCTTGACGCCGAGCAGGCGCGTGCCCTTGGCGGCCCAGTCGCGGGAGGAGCCGGAGCCATACTCCTTGCCGGCGAGGATGACCAGCGGGACGCCGGCCTCCTGGTAGGCGGCCGCGGCGTCGAAGATCGCGGCCTGCTCGCCGCCGGCGAGGAAGTTGCGGGTGAAGCCGCCCTCGACGCCGTCCAGCAGCAGGTTCTTCAGCCGGATGTTCGCGAAGGTGCCGCGGATCATGACCTCGTGGTTGCCGCGGCGGGAGCCGTAGGAGTTGAAGTCCTTGCGCTCCACGCCGTGCTCGGCCAGGTAGCGGCCGGCCGGGCTGTCGGCCTTGATCGAGCCGGCCGGGCTGATGTGGTCGGTGGTCACCGAGTCACCCAGCTTGGCCAGCACGCGGGCGCCCTCGACGTCCTCGACCGGGGCGATGTCCATGGACATGCCCTCGAAGTACGGGGGCTTGCGCACGTAGGTGGACTCGCCGTCCCACGCGAAGGTCTCACCCTCGGGCGTGGGCAGCGACTGCCAGCGCTGGTCGCCGGCGAAGACGTCGGCGTAGTCCGTGGAGAACATCTCCTTGTTGATCGAGGTCGCGATGGTGCGCTCGACCTCCTGCGGCGTCGGCCAGATGTCGCGGAGGAACACGTCGTTGCCGTCGGTGTCCTTGCCCAGGGCGTCGGTCTCGAAGTCGAAGTCCATCGTGCCGGCCAGGGCGTAGGCGATGACCAGCGGCGGCGACGCCAGGTAGTTCATCTTCACGTCCGGGTTGATCCGGCCCTCGAAGTTGCGGTTGCCCGAGAGCACCGAGGTGACCGCGAGGTCGTTCTCCTGCACCGCGGCGGAGACCTCCTCCGGCAGCGGGCCGGAGTTGCCGATGCACGTGGTGCAGCCGTAGCCCACCAGGTGGAAGCCCAGCTTCTCCAGGTAGGGGATCAGGCCGGCCTTCTCGTAGTAGTCCATGACGACCTTGGACCCGGGGGCCAGGGAGGTCTTGACCCACGGCGCCGAGGCCAGGCCCTTGTCCACGGCCTTCTTGGCGAGCAGCGCCGCCGCGAGCATGACCGAGGGGTTGGAGGTGTTGGTGCAGCTGGTGATCGAGGCGATCGCCACGATGCCGTGGTCGAGCTCGACCTCCTGGCCGCCGGCCAGCGCGACCGTCACCGGGCGCGAGGACCGGGTGGAGCCGTCGCCGGTCAGGGCCGGGGCGGAGCCGCCGTTGGCGGGGCTGTCCGGGGTGGGCGGGTCGCTGGCGGGGAAGCTGTCGCCGAGGACGTCGTCACCTTCGCGGTGCTCGACGTACTCCGGCAGCACCTTGCGGAAGGAGGTCTTGGCGTCCGTGAGCGCGATGCGGTCCTGCGGGCGCTTGGGGCCGGCGATGGAGGGCACGACCGTGGACAGGTCGAGCTCGAGGTACTCGGAGTACTTCGGCTCCACGGTGGCGTCGTGCCACAGGCCCTGCTCCTTGGCGTAGGCCTCGACCAGGGCGACCGACTCCTCGGAGCGGCCGGTGAGGCGGAGGTACTCGGTGGTGACCTCGTCGATCGGGAAGATCGCGCAGGTCGAGCCGAACTCCGGGCTCATGTTGCCAATGGTGGCGCGGTTGGCCAGCGGCACCGCCGAGACGCCCTCGCCGTAGAACTCGACGAACTTGCCGACGACGCCGTGCTTGCGCAGCATCTCGGTGATCGTCAGGACGACGTCGGTGGCCGTTGCGCCCGAAGGGATCTGGCCGCTGAGCTTGAAGCCGACGACGCGCGGGATGAGCATCGA
>NZ_JBTCWL010000045.1:0-32352 GCF_054325275.1 Oryzihumus sp. | reverse complement strand
TCTCGGCCGCCAGAGAAGGTTGTTCTCCCCGGCCCAGCTGAGGTACCTCTGGCTCCGCGACGGCGGCTGCACCATCCCGGGCTGCCACGCCCCGCCCTGGTGGTGCGACGGGCACCACGTCATCCACTGGGCCAACGGCGGCCCCACCTACGTCGGCAACGCCGCCTTGCTCTGCGGGCGGCACCACACGATCGTCCACCAGCGCGGCTGGACCGCCACCGTGACCGCGACCGGGGTCACCTGGCACACCTGACGTGCCCGCACCGCACCCGGCCCGGAACCGGCCGGGCCGGCGGCATGCCCGGAGGTCCGTGGTCAACGACTTGCGGCAGCGCGCAATGCAGCCCGGGGCGCTGGGAGGTGGGCGACACGGCATACCGAGCACCACGTGGGGGCGAGGGCGCGGGAGCAGCGGCGTGGACGCGGCGGACGGCGGGCACGCGACGGCACGTACCCTTGTGCCCCGTGAAGACCTTCGACCAGTTGTATGCCGAGCTGACCGACAAGGCTGCCACGCGCCCCGAGGGCTCGGGCACCGTTGCCGCGTTGGACGCCGGCGTCCATGCGATTGGCAAGAAGATCGTCGAGGAGGCCGCCGAGGTGTGGATGGCCGCCGAGCATGAGGGCCATGAGCGCACTGCCGAGGAGATCAGCCAGCTCCTCTACCACCTGCAGGTGCTCATGGTCGCCTCCAAGATCACGCTCGACGACGTCTACTCCCACCTCTGACCGGCCGCGCTCACGGCGCGCCGCTGCACCCGAAAAGGCCTCCCATGCTTCGTATCGCCGTCCCCAACAAAGGGTCCCTGTCCGAGTCCGCCGCCGACATGCTCCGCGAGGCGGGCTACCGCGGCCGGCGTGACTCCAAGGAGCTCGTCCTCACCGACGCCGCCAACGACGTCGAGTTCTTCTTCCTGCGCCCGCGCGACATCGCGGTCTACGTCGGCTCCGGCACCCTCGACGTCGGCATCACCGGACGCGACCTGCTGCTCGACTCCGGCAGCCCGGCGGTCGAGGTGATGGCGCTCGGGTTCGCCGCGTCCACGTTCCGGTTCGCCGCCAGGCCCGGGGTGGCCAGCAGCGTCCAGGACATCGACGGCAAGCGTGTGGCGACCAGCTACGCCGGCCTGGTCCAGAGCCACCTCGCCGACCACGGGGTCGGTGCGCAGGTCGTGCGCCTCGACGGCGCCGTCGAGACCGCCATCACCCTCGGTGTCGCCGACGTCATCGCCGACGTCGTCGAGACCGGCACCACGCTGCGCAACCAGGGGCTGGAGACCTTCGGCGAGCCGATCCTGCGCAGCGAGGCGGTGCTGATCACGCGTGAGCACAACGGTTCTGCCCAGCCGGCGGTCGACGTGCTGTGCCGCCGGCTGCAGGGCGTCCTCACCGCCCGCAGCTACGTGATGATGGACTACGACGTGCGCGTCGAGCTGGTCGAACAGGCCTGCGCACTCACCCCCGGCCTGGAGTCGCCGACCGTGTCGCCGCTGCACGACAAGGGTTACGTCGCCGTGCGCTCGATGGTCCCGCGGCACCTGACCAACCGGGTGATGGACGAGCTCTACGAGCTCGGCGCCCGCGCGATCCTGGTCACCGACATCGCCGCCTGCCGGCTCTGACGGGCACCAGCGTGGATCAACCCAAGGCCGACCCGTATGCCGTGTTCCGTCCCCGCCGCGGACGGCGGGTCGCGCTCGTGGCCGCCGTCCTGTCGGTGCTGATCTTCACCATCGGCGCGATCTCGTTGCCCGGCAAGGACGTGCTCTATGGCGGGTGGGGCTTCGGCGACCGGATGCTGCTCGTGGGCACCGGGTTCGCGGTGGCGTTCCTCATGTGGCGCTACGCCACGATCCGGGCGGTGCCCACGCGTGAGGGCCTGACCGTGCGCAACCTGGTCCTGACCCGCCGCCTGGAGTGGGCACAGATCGTGCGGGTGCAGTTCGGCGGGGGAGCGCCGTGGGTCAGCCTCGACCTCGACGACACCGACACCGTTGCGGTCATGGCGATCCAGAAGGCCGACGGGGCGTTCGGCCAGGCGGAGGCCGGCCGGCTCTCGGCGCTGGTGCAGGTGCATGGCGCCCGGTTCGACGCCGACTGACGACACCGGCTGACGACACCCACTGACGACACCGACCGACCACACCGGCTGACCACACCGGCTGACGCCGGATCAGGGGGTGCGGGCGCGCCCTGGCCGCATGAGCAGGACCAGGCCGGCCTGCACCACCATCAGGGTCGCGAGCACCAGCCACGTCGCGTGGAACCCGTGCGTCAGGTCGCGCACCGCGCCCATCGACGCCGGCCCGAACGAGGCGACCGTGTAGCTGACGAAGAAGGCCATGGCGGCCAGCCGGCCGCTGCCCGCCGGTGTGGCCGAGTAGTCCACGAGCAGTACCAGGCCGAGGGCGAACGCCGCGCCCTGCCCGAGGCCGAGCAGGGTGACCCACACCCACGCCCCCGACTCCGGCGCGAGCAGCAGACCCAGCAGGCCGAGGAGACCGAGGACGGCGGCCGGCATCAGCAGCGCGCGGTGGTCGTGGATCCGGTCGGTCAGCGCGGGGGCGACAAGCCCCGAGACGAGCTGGGCGGCGCTGAACACCGACAGCAGGTAGCCGGCTGTGCCGGGCGACCAGCCGCGGTCGACGTACGACGGCGCGATCCACGCCAGGCAGCTGTAGAACTCGAACGACTGCACGGTGAGGTAGCCCGCGACCAGCCAGGCCGTCGGGTGCCGCCACGGCAGCCCGTGGCCACCCTCGTCCACGGGCGGGTTCGCGGACCGGTGCCGGGCCGCCCGGGCCGCGACCGGTGCCCAGGCCAGCGTGCCGACCAGCGCGATGACGCTCCAGGAGGCCAGCGAGGCCTGCCAGCTGCCGAGCCACCCCTGCAGCGGCACGGCCAGGGCCGACGACGCGGCCGCGCCGCCCATCATGGCGAACATGTAGAGCCCGGTGACCAGGCCTGCCCGCTGGGGTGGGAACAGTGCCTTGACCAGCCGGGGGAGCAGGGTGCCCCCGATGGCGATACCCACCCCGGCGACGAACGTGCCGAGGTAGAGCGCCCACACCTGCGATCCCGCCAGCCGGCACAGCGTCCCGAGCCCGACGCAGACGACGGCCAGCTCGACCGACAGCGCCGCGCCGATCCGTGCCCCGAGCCGCTGGGCCACCGGGGCGAAGAGCCCCATGCACAGCACGGGCAGCGTCGTCAGGGCGCCCATCCAGGCGTTGGACAGGTCCAGGTCCTCGGCGATGGTTCGGGCCAGCGGCGGGACGCTGGCGATGGAGGTGCGCAGGTTGGCCGCGACGGCGACGAGCGCCAGCGCCATCAGCCAGACGGGGGCAAGGGTCCGCGTCGACGCGGTGGAGGTGGTCGTGGTGGACATCGCCGCCAGTCTCGCAGCCTGGCTGGGTCGGTCAGCGCTCGCCTGCGACTTCAGTGCTCGCTCTCGACGAAGTCGTCCTCGAGCGCGTCGACCGACACCGGCACCCGGGCCCGTGCCTCGGTGTACGTCAGCCCGGTCAGCATGAGCAGGTCGACGACGGTCGAGCGCACCTGCGCACGGATCACCTCGGCCGACAGGGTCGGGTGCGGCGCGACCTGCGCGCTGGCCCGGCCCAGCCGCGACAGGTCGGCGCGCGCCCCCTCGGGCAGCCGGCGCTCCTCCAGTTCGTCGGAGATGCGTTGCGTCACGGTCGCCAGCGCCTCGATGAGGTCGACGTATGCCGGCGGCACCTCCTCGGTGCGCCACACCGCCACGGCGGCTCGGCGCACCAGCACCCGCACGTTGCGGATCGCCCGGTCGAGCGGTTCCAGCAGGTCGGCGATGGCCTGCACTGCGGGCAGGTGCCGGCGGCGGAACGGCGACAGCCGCACCACGGCGATCCCCTCGGCGGAAAGGGAGCGCAGCTCGTCGAGCGCGCTCTCGGAGCGGCGGGCACGTTCGAGCGTGGCACCGGCGAGCTCGCTGTTGCCGTCGCGCAGGGCCTGGGCGGTCTCGCCGAGGATGAGCGCGATCTCGGTGACCACCTTCGCGGCCTGCTGGCGGGGGCGGCGCAAGGGCGCAGCCGGGGCGATGGTGGCGGCCAGCAGGGCGATCGCCCCGCCCAGCACAGCGTCGAGCCAGCGGGAGAACGCCGCCCCCGGCTGGGCCAGCAGGGTCATGACCACGACCGACTGCACCCCGGCCTGGGTCACGATGAGCAGCCCGGCCCCGAGCAGCACGGCCGCGGACATCGCGATGATGACGACCACGGCGATCTGCCAGACGCCGGAGCCGAAGAAGTGGACGAAGACGTCGCCGAAGAAGACGCCGATGGCCACGCCGGCGGTCACCTCGACCACCCGGCGCAGCCGCTGGCCGAAGGTCAGGCCCAGGCAGATCATCGCCGTGACCGGGGCGAAGAACGGGGTCTGGTGGTGCAGGACCACCCGCGCGGCCCACCAGGCGAACGCGGCGGCGAGAGCGCACTGCACGATGAAGAAGAAGCGTGAGCGCAGCCGCTCGGTCCGCCGTTGCAGCGACTCCCGCGACCGCTTGGCCGCACGCGGCCCCAGCGCGGCGCCCCGCTCCCGCCACAGCTCCAGTGAGGACATGCGACCACCCTAGGGGCGCAGTGCCGCCGACGGCCGATCCGCTGGTCCCGGTTCCGCGTCAGGCAGGTGACCTGCGCGGATTCGCGGCGCGGACCCCTACCGCCGGGCGGCCGGGAGGGACTATGGTCCCGGGATACACCGGCGGGGGAACGTCGTGTGAGGAGAGCAGTGATCCCGTCCGACGGCACGCCCCTGAGGGGGCGTCATGCCCAGCAGCACCCCGATCGTGACCACCTCGTGCGGATGGTGGCCGCCTGCCTGTCGGCGGGCCTGGTGACCGTGGCCGAGGTCAGTGGCCGCAGCGAGGCCCAGGTGCGCGCCCTCATCGCCGAGCGCACGCCGCACCTGCACCTGCTCGACGAGCGCCGCCCGGTGACCGGACGACCGCCGGGCCCCGCGCCGGACGCCGACGCAGACGGCACCGCCCGGGCGAGCTGAGTCGCATGGCCCACGCCGACCGCCACACGATGCCCCTGCTGGCCCGGGTCGCCGCCGCGATCCGGCACCGCGACGAGGCCGAGCTGAGCGCGTTGCGCCCGGTGATCTGGGCGCTGGCCACCGGCGCGGTCCGGCGCGAGGAGCTCGCCGGGCTGACCCTGGCCCAGGCGCTCGACCGCGTGCTGGAGCGCCAGCCGCGCCGCCGCTGGGCCGACCGCCGCTGAGCGAAGCCGGCCCGCGTTGGCAGGTTCTGCCGACGACCGGTGTGCCCGCGCCGCCTTGGATGGCCGGTATGCCGCGCCCGCACCTCCAGCCCGCCGACCCCGACACGAACAGCGACACCAGCCCACGCGTGCTCGTGGTGGGCGCAGCCGGCAAGACCGGTCTGGCGGTCAGCCGGGCGCTGGCCGCCCGCGGCGTGACGGTCCGGGCACTGGTGCGCACCGGCGCCCGACGACCGGACGTCCTGCGTGCCGGTGCCGCCGAGGTCGCCGTCGCCGACCTGGCCTCCGGCAAGGGGCTCGGGGCAGCCGTGTCCGGCGTGGACGCCGTCTACCACCTGGCCCCCAACGTCCACCCCGACGAGGTCGGGATCGCGCGCCGCGTGGCCACGGCCGCGGTCGCCGCCGGGGTGACCCGCCTGGTCCTGCACTCCGTGCTGCACCCGCACGACCGCTCCATGCCGCACCACCTGCGCAAGGCCGACGCCGAGGAGGTGGTGCGCGTGGTGGTGCCCTCGTGGACGGTCCTGCAGCCCGCGGCATACCTGCAGAACCTGCTCCCGTCCGCCCGGCAGGGGAGCCTGGCGGTGCCCTACTCCCCGGATGCGCCGTTCACGTTCGTCGACCTCGAGGACGTCGCGCAGGTGGCCGCCACGGTGCTGACCCGGCCGGGCCACGAGCGGGCCACCTACGAGCTGGCCGGCGACCTGACGTCGGTGCGCGGCCTCGCCGCGGAGGCCTCCGCGGTGCTCGGGCACCCGGTGCGGGCCGTCGGCACCGACCCGGCGGCGTGGGCGGCCGGACCCGGCCGGGAGCTTCCCGCGCAGGCGCGCGAGGACCTGCTGGCGATGTTCGCGGCCTATGACCGCCGCGGCCTGGCCGGCAGCGCCACGGTGCTGACCCACCTGCTCGGGCGCCACCCCACCACCTGGGCCGAGGTGCTGCGCCGGGAGGGGTGAGCTCGGCGCTCAGCCGTTCTGGGCGTAGGCGACCTCGAGCAGCGGCTCGAGCGAGCGGACGTCGTTGTCGTCGGCGTCCGCCTCGAGGTGCAGCCAGTGCGTCGCCTGCCCGAACCCCTTCGCCGGGGACAGCCGGTCGTCCTCGGGCACGCCGTCGCGGAAGCGGAAGCCGACCCGCAGCGTGCCCCGCGGCCCCGGCGCCACGGCGACGAACTGGGTCCGGCGCACCACCGGCGCGTATCCGCTGCGGCCCTGCACGCTGGTGTCCTCGCCCTGGGCCAGCGCGAGGGCGACCACCGCGTCGTGGAGCGGGCGCAGCCCTGCCTTCGACCCGGCATACAGGGCGTCGGCATACTCCTCCACCGTCGGCTCAACCCACCCGGCATCGCGCGCGGCCGCGTCCGCGATCGCCCACTGGGAGTTCTGCGGGACGCCGTGCACATCCTTCAGCCAGCGGCGGACCTCGTTCTGCTGCAACGGGTCCAGCCCGGACTCGCGCACCAGCCGCACCCACTCCTCCAGAGGCCGACCGGTGCGCTCGGCCAGCGAGGAGGACACCGCCGCCATCATGTCCGCAGGCTCCATGGGCGCCATCATGCCCCGGCCGGCGCCGGGTCGGTGTCCACCACGAGGTCGGCCCGCCGGCGTGTCCCCTCCGCGGCGAAGTGGGTCCGCTCCTGCGCCGCCCAGCGCTCCCAGTGCGGGCGGTAGGTCTCCCCGTCCCGGTGCAACCCCCGGGCGCGCCGTACCTTCGGTGAAGCCTCCATCCACACCAGCACCGACAGCCACGGCGCGCAGGCCCGCGCGCCGCAGCCGACGCCCTCGACCACCAGGACCGGCGCGGCGGGCACCTCGTGGGCCTCCGCGAACGTGCCCCGGTCCCAGTCGAAGCGCCGGTATGCCGCCCGCTCACCCCGGGCGAGCGGCGCGAGGACGCCATCGCGCAGCAGGGGCACGGCGGCCTCGAGGCCGTCCCAGCCGGGGTAGATGTCGTCCATGCGGACCACCTGCGCGCCCCCGAGCCGGGCCGCCAGCGCCGCCGCGAAGGTGGACTTGCCGGACCCGCTCGGCCCGTCGACGGCGACGACCACCGTTGTCCCGCAACGCGGTTCGGCGTCGGCCGCCAGTGCGACGGCGCGGTCGAGCGCGTCGGCGGCCGACACAGGGCCGGGTTGTGGACCGGGTTGCGGGCCCGGGTGGGCGCCCCGCGGAGTGGGGGAGGGCATGGCCCGGAGGCTAGCCGCCGCGGCTGGGCCGGGGCAGGGCCGTCGGTAGGCTGCGGTCGTGAGTGTTGCCATCCGCGTCATCCCCTGCCTCGACGTCGACGCCGGACGCGTCGTCAAGGGCGTCAACTTCCTGAACCTCCGTGACGCGGGCGACCCGGTCGAGCTGGCCAAGCGCTACGACGAGCAGGGTGCCGACGAGCTGACCTTCCTCGACGTCACGGCGAGCAGCGGCAACCGCGAGACCACCTACGACCTGGTCCGGCGCACCGCCGAGCAGGTCTTCATCCCGCTCACCGTCGGTGGCGGTGTGCGCTCCGTGGACGACGTGGACCGGCTGCTGCGGGCCGGGGCCGACAAGGTCGGCGTCAACACCGCCGCGATCGCCCGCCCGGAGCTCATCGCCGAGATCGCCGACCGGTTCGGCTCCCAGGTGCTGGTCCTGTCCGCCGACGTGCGCCGCCGGCGCGACGACTCCGGGGCGCCCACGGGCGGCTTCGAGGTGACGACCCACGGTGGCCGCCAGGGCACCGGCATCGACGCGGTGGAGTGGTGCGCCCGCGCGGCCGCGCTGGGGGCCGGGGAGATCCTGCTCAACTCCATGGACGCCGACGGCACCAAGGACGGCTTCGACGTGCCGCTGGTCGACGCGGTGCGCTCGGAGATCACGATCCCGCTGATCGCCAGCGGCGGCGCGGGCAAGGTCGAGGACTTCACGCCGCCCGTCGCGGCCGGCGCCGACGCGGTGCTCGCCGCGAGCGTGTTCCACTACGGAGAGCTGACGATCGGCCAGGTCAAGGACGAGCTGCGCGCCCACGGCTACCCGGTCCGCTGACGCCTTCCCCCGACCCGTTGCACTGACCCGGTCCGCCGGGGCCGCGCGCCCGCTCAGGTGATGCCCAGCCGTCCCAGCCCGAAGCCGGTCACGGCCTCGTCCGGCCCGGTGACCTCCACGTCGGCCACGTCACGGCGGCCGTAGGCCAGCAGCATCAGCTCCCCGGGCTCGCCGCGGAGCACGACCGTGCCCCGGGCCGTCGGCGCCTTGACCGCCTGCCGGCCGTGCGACGGGGTGACGAGCACGACCCCGACCGGGACCCGCCGGAACATCAGCCGCGCGGTGGCCGACAGGCTGCGCCACAGGGCGGCCTCGAGCTCCGCGCCGCGCTCCCGCTTCTGCCAGCCGGGCCGGGCGCGCAGCACGTCCTCGTGGTGGATGTAGAACTCGGGCAGGTTCGTGCGCTCGTCGAGCTCGGGGACGCGGGTGAACCACCAGGGCGGCGGACCGGAGCGCACGAGGTCCACCAGCTCGCCCCACGGCATACCGGCGTAGCCGTCCATCACGTGCTTGTTGTGGCGTTCGAGGGGGCCCAGCCAGATCCCGAACGCGGCGTCCGGGCGGCGCTCGCGCACCACGAGGTGCGCCGCGAGGTCGCGGGTGCGCCACGGCGGGCACAGGGTCGGGGCATCCGGGCCGACCCGCTCGAAGGTCTCGCAGAGGGCCGCTCGTTCGCTCCGGGCGCAGCGCGTCATGGACGCATCCTGTCACCGCACCGTGAGAGGCTGGGAGCCTTCCCCGTTCACCCCTCCCAGGAGGTCGCTGTGGCCAGCGCGTCCACGCCCACGTTGCGCCGCGGGCTCGCCGTCGTGGGCCGTGGCATCCGGCAGCAGCGGGGATGGTTCGCCCTGGCCGTGGTGGGCAGTGCGCTCTACGCGGTGATGACCGTCGGCACCGCCTGGGTCATCGGCAAGGTCGTCCACGAGATCGTGGCCCCTGCGATCGCGGCCCACCACGTCACCGCCGCGCAGCTGTGGCAGGCCGGGTTCATGGTCGGCACGGTCGTGGTGCTCAACGTCGTCGGCGTGGTCGTGCGTCGCGTCGCTGCCGGCATCACCTTCTACAACCTCAGCGCGACCTATCGCCGCCGCGTCACCCGGCAGTACCTCCGCCTCCCGCTGTCGTGGCACCACCGCCACCCCTCCGGGCAGCTGCTGTCCAACGCCAACGCCGACGTCGAGGCCGCGTGGCAGGTGTTCAACCCGCTGCCGATGGCGGTCGGCGTCATCATCATGCTCGTCGTCGGTGCCGTCGAGATGTTCCTCGTCGACCCGGTGCTCGCGGCGGTCGGGCTGACCGTGTTCCCCGCGCTGTTCCTGGCCAACCTGGCCTTCCAGCGGCGCATGTCCCCCCGGGTCACGGCCGCGCAGCAGCTGCGCGCCGAGGTCTCCGAGGTCGCCCACGAGAGCTTCGAGGCGGCGATGGTGGTCAAGGCGCTCGGCCGCGAGCAGGAGGAGGCGGCGCGGTTCGAGCACGTCACCCGCCGGCTTCAGGCCGCCAACGTCGAGGTCGGGCGCACCCGCGGCACGTTCGACCCGGTCATCGAGGCGATCCCCACGCTGGGCACGCTGACCGTCCTCGCGATCGGCACCGCCCGCGTGGCCGGCGGCCAGCTCAACGCCGCCGAGGTCGTGCAGGTGGCCTACCTGTTCTCCATCCTGTCCTTCCCGGTGCGTGCCCTCGGCTGGGTGCTGGCCGAGCTGCCGCGCACCGTCGTCGGCTGGGAGCGCATCGACGCGGTCCTGCAGGCCCGGGGCGAGATGCCGTACGGCGAGCGGCGGCTCCCGACCGAGGGGCCCACTCCGGTGCGGGTCGAGTCCGCGTCCTACGCCTACGACGTCAGCCGGACCGGCGTCGACGGCGAGCTCGTGGCCGAGTCCAACCCCGCCGTCCGCGAGGTCACCCTCGAGGTCCCCGCCGGCGGCACCTCCGCGCTGGTCGGGCCCACCGGCTCGGGCAAGTCGACGCTGGCCTCGCTCATGGTCCGGCTGGTCGACCCCGACTCGGGCACGGTCACCCTCGACGGGGTCGACCTGCGCGACCTGGCGCACGGCGGCGTGCCCGAGGTGGCCGCCCTCGTGGCCCAGGCGACGTTCATGTTCGAGGGGACCGTGCGCAGCAACGTCACGCTCGGCGAGGACCACAGTGACGAGGCGGTCTGGAACGCCCTGCGCATCGCCCAGGCCGACGGCTTCGTCGCAGCGCTGCCCGAGGGCATCGACACCCCGGTGGGGGAGCGCGGCGCCAGCCTGTCCGGCGGGCAGCGGCAACGGATCGCCCTGGCCCGCGCGGTGATCCGCCGGCCTCGGCTGCTCGTGCTCGACGACGCGACCAGCGCGGTCGACCCCAGCGTGGAGCAGGCGATCCTCGCCGCCCTGCGCGACTCCAGCCTGGGCACCACCGTCCTGGTGGTCGCCTACCGGATGGCCACGATCGCGCTCGCGGACGACGTGGTCTACCTCGAGCACGGCCGGGTCGTCGACCACGGGACCCACGAGGAGCTTCTCGACCGGTGCGGGGGCTACGGCCGGCTGGTCACGGCATACGCCCGGGAGGCCGCGGAGCGGGCGGCGGTCGCCGCCGACGAGGAGGACAGCGTGAGTGCGGGGGAGCAGGCATGAGCCTGGGGTCGCGGTCGCAGCCGCTACCGGACACGTCGGGCATCGACAGCTCGGCCCAGCTCGGCACCGCCGACACGCTGCGGCGCGGGGTCGAGCTGAGCCCCGAGCTGCGCAAGGGCATCGGGGTGACCCTGGCCCTGGCGCTGGTCTCCACCATCGGCCGGGTGCTCGTGCCGTTCGTCGTCCAGCAGACCACAGACCGCGGCATCCTCGCGCCCGGCGGTCCCGACGTGGCGCTCGTCGTGCGCATGGTGCTGCTCGCCGCGGTGGCCGTCATGGCGACCGGGGTGACGTCCTACTTCGTCAACGTGCGGCTCTTCCGCGCCTCCGAGGCGGGGCTGGCGACGTTGCGGCTCAAGGCGTTCCGGCATATCCACGACCTGTCGGTGCTCACCCAGAACACCGAGCGCCGCGGGTCGCTCGTCTCCCGCGTGACCAGCGACGTCGACACCATCTCGATGTTCGTGCAGTTCGGCGGGCTGATGCTGATGATCTCGGTCGGCCAGCTGCTGGTGACGACGGTTCTGATGGTCATCTACTCCCCGGCGCTCGCCGGGCTGGTGTGGCTGTGCTTCCTGCCGCTGTTCGTCCTGATCCGCCGGTTCCAGGGCATGGTCGGCCGGGCGTTCACGCTGGTGCGCCAGCGCGTCGGCGAGCTGCTCGGCGCGGTCTCCGAGGCGGTCGTGGGGGCGGCGACGATCCGCGCCTACGGCGTGGAGGACCGCACCGCGGCGCGCATCGACGAGGCCATCGCCAACCACCGCACCGCCGCGATCCGGGCCCAGGTGCGCGCGGTCCTGTCGTTCACCACCGGGCAGCTCGTCTCCGGACTGACCACGGCCGCGGTGATCGTCGTCGGCACGGTCCTGGCCGTCCACGACCGGCTCACCCTGGGCGAGCTGCTGGCGTTCCTGTTCCTGGTCAACCTGTTCACCCAGCCGGTCCAGACTGCCAGCGAGATCCTCAACGAGATGCAGAACGCCGTCGCCGGCTGGCGCCGGGTCATCGGCGTCATCGACACCCCGGCCGACATCTCCGACCCCGGCGAGGACGGCCAGCGCCTGCCCCGAGGGCCGATCACCGTGGACTTCGACGGGGTGACCTACGCCTACCCCGGCGGGCCGCCGGTCCTGCGCGACGTGCACCTCGCGATCGCACCGCGCTCGCGGGTGGCCATCGTCGGCGAGACCGGCTCGGGCAAGACCACGCTGGCCAAGCTGCTCACCCGGCTCATCGACCCCAGCGAGGGCGCGGTGCGCATCGACGGCGTCGACCTGCGCCAGGTGCGCTTCGACTCGCTGCGCGGCCGGGTCGTGCTGGTGCCGCAGGAATGGTTCCTCTTCGACGCGCCGCTGATCGACAACATCCGCTTCGGCCGGCCCGAGGCCACCGACGCCGAGGTCGAGCTGGCGCTGACCGAGCTGGGCCTGGACGCCTGGCTCGAGGGGCTGCCGCAGGGCCTGGAGACCGAGGTCGGCCAGCGTGGGGAGTCGTTGTCGGCGGGGGAGCGGCAGCTCGTCGCGCTCGCCAGGGCCTACCTCGCCGACCCCGACCTGCTCGTCCTCGACGAGGCGACCTCCGCGGTCGACCCGGCCACCGAGGTCCGGCTGCAGCGGGCGCTGGACGGCCTCACCCGCGGCCGCACCTCGATCGCCATCGCCCACCGGCTGTCCACCGCCGAGGCGGCCGACGAGGTCGTGGTCGTCGACAAGGGCGAGATCGTGGAGCGCGGTCCGCACCGTGAGCTGGTCGGCGCCGGTGGCGTCTACTCCCGCCTGCACGCCTCATGGGTCGCGCAACAGCGGGGTGTGTAGGCACGGCAGAATGGGGCAGGTGCCAGGCCCTTCCCCCCTCGACCCCGCCGTCGCCGCGCGCCTCAAGCGCGACGCCGACGGCCTCGTCTGCGCCGTGGTCCAGCAGCACGACACCCATGAGGTCCTCATGGTCGGCTGGATGGACGACGAGGCGCTGCACCGCACCCTGACCTCTGGCCGCGTGACCTTCTGGTCCCGCAGCCGTCAGGAGTACTGGCGCAAGGGAGACACCTCCGGGCACGCCCAGCACGTGCACTCCGTCGCCCTCGACTGCGACGGCGACGCCCTGCTCGTCCAGGTCGACCAGGTCGGCGCGGCCTGCCACACCGGCTCGCGCACCTGCTTCGAGGGTCGCGACCTCGCCGCGGTGCGGGGGCAGCGCGATGTCTGAGCCCGACCTGCGCTACGGCGTCACCTGGCCGGGACTGGACACGTTCACCGAGCTGGCCCGGGACCGCCGGGTCATCCCGGTGGTGCGCCGGCTGCTGGCCGACGCCGAGACCCCGGTGGGGGTCTATCGGAAGCTCGCCCAGGACCGTCCCGGCACGTTCCTGCTTGAGTCGGCCGAGCACGGCGGGGTGTGGTCGCGCTACTCCATCGTCGGCGCCCGCAGCCACGCCACGCTGACCGAGCACGAGGGCCAGGCCCACTGGATCGGCACGCCGCCGGTGGGGGTGCCCACCGGCGGCAACCCGGTCGAGGCCCTGCGCGACACCGTCGCTGCCCTGGCGACCGAGCCCATCCCCGGCCTGCCCCCGCTGACCGGCGGCATGGTGGGCGCGATCACCTACGACGCCGTGCGCCGCTGGGAGAAGGTGCCCGACGGCACGCCCGACGAGCTGCACCTGCCCGAGCTGGCGATGATGCTGGCCACCGACCTGGCCGTGCTCGACCACGCCGACGGCTCGTTGCTGCTGGTCGCCAACGCCATCAACTACGACGCCACCGACGAGCGGGTGGAGGAGGCCTGGCGCGACGCGGTCGAGCGGCTCGACGCGATGACCGCCGACCTGGCCGCGTCGGCGCCGAGCACCGTCGCGGTGGTCGAGCCGACCGCCCCGGAGGCCACGAGCAACCGCACCCCGGACGAGTTCTTCGCCATGGTCGAGGCCGGCAAGGAGGCGATCCGGGCCGGTGAGGTCTTCCAGGTCGTGCTCTCGCAGCGGTTCTCGGTGCCCTGCCCGGCCGACGCGCTCGATGTCTACCGCGTGCTGCGGGCCTCCAACCCCAGCCCGTACATGTACCTCCTGCGCCTCCCGGCACCCGACGACACGGCATACGACGTCGTCGGCTCCAGCCCCGAGGCGCTGGTGAAGGTGACCGGCCGGCGGGCCATCACCCACCCGATCGCCGGCTCGCGGCCGCGCGGGGCGACCCCGGAGGCGGACGTGGCCAACGGCGAGGACCTGCTCGCCGACGCCAAGGAGCGCTCCGAGCACGTGATGCTGGTCGACCTCTCACGCAACGACCTGCAGCGGGTGTGCGAGGCCGGCACGGTCGACGTGGTGGAGTTCATGACGATCCGCCGCTACAGCCACATCATGCACCTGGAGTCGACCGTCGTCGGCGAGATCTGCCCGGACCGGAGCGCCTACGACGTGCTCGCGGCGACGTTCCCGGCGGGCACCCTGTCGGGGGCGCCCAAGCCGCGGGCGATGGCGCTGATCGACGAGCTCGAGCCGAGCCGTCGTGGGCTGTACGGCGGCGTCGTCGGCTACCTCGACTTCCACGGTGACCTCGACATGGCGATCGCGATCCGCACCGCGGTGATCCGCGACGGCGTCGCGCACGTGCAGGCGGGCGGTGGCATCGTCGCCGACTCGGTCCCGCAGCTGGAGTTCGAGGAGAGCGTCAACAAGGCCGCCGCCGCGCTGCGTGCCGTGGCCTCGGCGTCCGGGCTGAGGGCGCCGTGACCCGCCTGACCTCCAAGCGCGTCGTCCTCCTGCTGGTGCTGCTGGGGGCGGGCGTCCTGCTCGTCACCGGCTCGCGCACCTGGCTGGAGGGCTCGGTCAGTGACGCGGTGCTGGGCGCGAGCATGGTCCACGGCACCGGCTCGAAGGTCGCGCCCGGCGTCCTGGCCGCGGCCCTGGTCGGCGCCGCCTCTGCCGTGGCGGCGGCCACCGCCGGCCGGGTGGTGCGGGTGGTCGCGAGCGTCGCGGCGCTGCTCGCTGGCGTGCTCGCCCTCGTGGTCATCGGCATCGTGGTCGCCGACCCCGGCGCCGCGCTCGGCCGCCTCGCCGCCTCGAGCACCGGCCGCACCGGCTCGGTCCCCGCGCACGGCACGCTGACCGTGTGGGTCTGGGTCGCCGGCCTCGCGGCGCTGGCGGTGACCCTGGGCGGGCTGGCCGCCCTGGCCGGCGGCCGGCGGTGGGCCGGCCTGTCCAGCCGGTATGACGTGCCGTCGCCCGCCGCCGCAGCCGTCCCCGGCTCGCACGACGACGCCGGCAGTCCCGGTGCGGGCAGTCCCGGCGGCGCGCGGGAGCCGGAGTCCGGTGCCTCGCCTGCTCCCCGGCGCCCGGAGCGTGAGGTGTCGGCCTGGGAGCGCATCTCCCGGGGCGAGGACCCCACCCAGGAGTGAGCCGGACTGGGCAGGGCTGAGCCCGGGTGGCGTGACGGGCACCCGCCCGCCCGCTGTGCGCTCGCGCTCACGACGCTGACACAATGTCCCCCAACGTCAGACCGCACAAGGAGAAGAACCCTCATGGCCGAGCACGGACACGGACACAGCGTCGCTGCCTGGACCGCCGTCACCATCCTGCTGGTCGCGTCGGCGATCATGTCCCTGGCCGTCGTCCTCGCGTCCGTGTGGATGTTCGTCGCCGGTGGTGTCCTCGTCCTCGTCGGCGTCATCGCCGGCAAGGTGCTCGCGATGGCCGGCTTCGGCCAGCACAAGCCGGAGGCCGCGGAGGGCACGACCGCGATCCGCTGACGTCACGGCCCGCCAGGACGCCCGGACCGCGCTGCGGCCCGGGCGTCATGCTGCCCGGGTGTCCCCGCTGCCGCCGGGCGCGCGTGTCTCGTGGACTTGTGTGGTGCCTGTGCGGCTAGGGTCGGGGCGCAGATGCGCCAGACCGGTGCGCACCGACGAACAGGGGACCACCTCCATGTCCGACTACGGCCAGACGCCGCCGCCCCCTCCGCCGCCGCCCGCCCAGGGCATGCCCGGCCAGGGCCCCGCTGGTGCGCCGCCGAAGAACTACCTGGTGCAGTCGATCCTCGCCTGCATCCTGTGCTGCGTGCCCCTGGGCATCGTGGCGATCGTCTTCGCCTCCCAGGTCAACAGCAAGTGGCAGGCCGGTGACTACGCTGGGTCCCAGCAGGCCTCGCAGCGTGCCAAGACCTGGACCATCGTCACGGTGGTGGTGGGCATCATCGCGATCGCCATCGCGGTGCCGTTCCAGCTCAACGCCGCCAAGAACGGCATGGCCACCAACTAGCACCGCCACCGTCGCCGGTGGCGGCGGAGCCGGAGGAAGAGCCCGTGTCCACACCTGCAGCACTGCGGTCGTGGCGCGGGCTCTTCCTGCCGTTGGCGGTCGGCGCGGCCGGGGTGGCGGCCACGGCATACCTCGCGGCGGTTGACCCGAACCAGCCCGGGCACTACCCGACCTGCCCTTTCCTGGCCGTCACCGGCTGGTACTGCCCCGGGTGCGGGTCGCTGAGGGCGCTGCACGACCTGGCCCACCTCGACCTCGCCGGTGCCCTGGCCCGCAACCCGTTCGCCGTGCTGGTCGTGCCCTACCTGCTGATGTCGTGGGTGCTGTGGGTCGAACGCACCGTGACCGGGCGGGTGCCGCGCCGGGTCGCCCCGGGGTGGAGCATCTGGGTGCTGCTGGCCGGCATCGTCGCGTTCTGGGTCCTGCGCAACGTGCCGGGCTGGACCGCGCTCTCGCCGGCTTGAGAGCGCCCGGCCGGGCGCACTCGTGCGGGGTCGATTCGGACGGACGGGACGGCGCGGCTAGCCTTGACGGGTGTCCAGCGTTCTTGACGAGATCATCGACGGAGTCCGGGAGGACCTCGCGGTCCGGCAGGCGCGCACGTCCCTGGACGAGCTCAAGGCACGGGTCGCCAGGGTGGATCCGCCCAAGGACGGGTTCGCGGCGCTGAGCGCGCCTGGGGGCGTCAAGGTGATCGCCGAGGTCAAGCGCTCCAGCCCGAGCAAGGGCGCTCTCGCGATGATCGCGGACCCGGCCGGCCTGGCCGCCGACTACGCCGCCGGTGGCGCCAGCGTGATCAGCGTGCTGACCGAGCAGCGCCGCTTCGGCGGCAGCCTCGACGACCTCGCCGCGGTGCGCGCCGCGGTCGACGTCCCGGTGCTGCGCAAGGACTTCATGGTCTCCTCCTACCAGGTGTGGGAGGCGCGGGCCTGGGGCGCCGACGTGATCCTCCTGATCGTCGCCGCCCTCGACCAGGACACCCTCGTCGGCCTGCGGGAGCGGGCCGAGTCCCTCGGCATGACCGCCCTCGTCGAGGTGCACGATGAGGAGGAGGCCGAGCGGGCGGTCGCCGCAGGCGCGCGCGTCATCGGCGTCAACGCCCGCAACCTCAAGACCCTCGAGGTCGACCGGTCGACCTTCGCGCGGGTCGCGCCGATGATCCCCGCCGGCATCGTCAAGGTCGCCGAGTCCGGCGTCCGCGGTCCGCACGACGTCCTCGAATACGCCCGCTCGGGCGCCGGCGCCGTGCTCGTGGGGGAGAGCCTCGTGACCGGTGGCCACCCGCGCGAGGCCGTGGCCGACCTGATCGCCGCAGGTGCTCACCCGGCACTGCGCAAGCAAGGAGTGTGATGAGCCAGTCCCAGCCCTCGCACCGCGAGGGGCGCTTCGGCGCGTATGGCGGTCGCTTCGTCCCTGAGGCCCTCGTGGCCGCGCTCGAGCAGCTCGACGAGGCCCGGAAGAAGGCCGCGGTCGACCCCGCATTCCAGGGTGAGCTCGAGCGGCTGCACCGGACCTACACCGGTCGGCCCAGCCTCATCACGGAGGTGCCCCGGTTCGCCGAGCACGCCGGCGGTGCCCGCATCCTGCTCAAGCGCGAGGACCTCAACCACACCGGCTCGCACAAGATCAACAACGTGCTCGGCCAGGCGCTGCTGACCAAGCGGATGGGCAAGAGCCGGATCATCGCCGAGACCGGTGCCGGCCAGCACGGCGTTGCCAGCGCCACCGCCGCGGCGCTGCTCGGGCTGTCCTGCACCGTCTACATGGGCGAGAAGGACACGAAGCGGCAGGCGCTCAACGTCGCGCGCATGCGCCTGCTCGGCGCCGAGGTGGTGCCCGTCTCGACCGGCAGCGCCACGCTCAAGGACGCGATCAACGAGGCCATGCGTGACTGGGTGACCAACGTCGCCGACACGCACTACCTCATCGGCACCGTCACCGGCCCGCACCCGTTCCCCGAGATGGTGCGCGACTTCCACCGCGTCATCGGCGTCGAGGCGCGGGCCCAGGTGCTCGACCTCGTCGGCCGGCTGCCCGATGCCGTCTGCGCCTGCGTCGGCGGCGGCTCCAACGCGATGGGCATCTTCCACCGCTTCATCGACGACGCCTCGGTGCGGCTGGTCGGCCTCGAGGCCGGCGGCGAAGGGGTCGACACCGGCCACCACGCCGCCCGGTTCAGCACCGGGGTGCCTGGTGTGCTGCACGGCGCCTACACCTACGTGCTGCAGGACGAGGACGGCCAGACGCTGGAGTCCCACTCTGTCTCGGCCGGACTGGACTACCCCAGCGTCGGCCCGGAGCACGCGTTCCTCAAGGACTCCGGACGGGCCGAGTACTACCCGGTGACCGACACCGAGGCGATGGACGCGTTCGCGCTGCTGTGCCGCACCGAGGGCATCATCCCGGCGATCGAGAGCGCCCACGCCCTCGCCGGTGCCATCAGGATCGGCCGCGAGCTCGGCCCTGACGGCATCGTGCTGGTCAACCTCTCCGGCCGAGGGGACAAGGACGTCGACACCGCTGCGCGCTGGTTCGGGCTCATCAGCGAGGAGGAGCTGGTCGAGGCCGAGCAGCTCAAGGCGGAGGAACCGGTCGAGCAGGCCGAGGGGAGTGGCTGGTGAGCAGCGTCGCGGAGGTCCTTGAGCGGACCCGGACCGAGGGGCGTGCGGCCCTGGTCGGCTACCTGCCGGTCGGCTACCCCGACGTGCCCGGCTCGATCGAGGCCATGGTCGCCATGGTCGAGGCCGGGGTCGACATCGTCGAGATCGGCGTGCCCTACACGGACCCGCTGATGGACGGGCCGGTGATCCAGCACGCGGTCGACGCTGCGCTCAAGGGCGGCACCCGCCTGGCCGACGTGTTCACCGCCGTCCGGGCAGTCGCCGGCGCCGGGGCCCCGGCGCTGGTCATGACCTACTGGAACCCGGTCCTGCGCTACGGCGTGGACCGTTTCGCCGCCGACCTCAAGGCGGCCGGTGGTGCCGGCCTCATCACCCCCGACCTCATCCCGGACGAGGCCGGGGAGTGGATCGACGCCGCCACGCGCAACGACCTCGACCGGGTCTTCCTCGTCGCACCGAGCTCGACCGACGAGCGCCTGCGCAGCACTGCCGAGGCGTGCCGCGGCTTCGTCTACGCCACCGCGGTCATGGGCGTCACCGGCGCCCGCGCGGCGGTCGGGGACGCCGCCGAGGACCTCGTCACCCGGGCCCGTGCCGCGACCGACAAGCCGGTCTGCGTCGGGCTGGGCGTCTCCACCGGTGCCCAGGCGGCCGAGGTCGGTGCCTTCGCCGACGGTGTCATCGTCGGGTCCGCCCTGGTGCGCGCCCTGTCCGACGCCGAGGCGGGCGGCGACCGGGCCGCCGGCATCGCCGCGCTCCGTGACCTCGCCGCTGAGCTGGCCGCCGGTGTCCGCAAGGGTCGCTGAGGCCGTGGCGTCCCGGCGGGGGGAGCGGCGCGCCGACCTGGTGGGCCTCGTGGCCCGGCTCGCGCTCGGTGGCGTCCTCGTGGTGGCCGGAGGGCTGAAGGTGGCCTCCCCGGCCCAGTCGGCCATGGCCGTGCGGGCCTACCAGCTGCTGCCCTACGACCTCGCCGGGGTCATCGGGCACGCCCTGCCGGTCTTCGAGATCCTCCTCGGGCTGCTGCTGCTCGCCGGGCTGTTCACCCGGGTGGCCGCGGTGCTCGGCGGCCTGCTCATGGTCGCCTTCGAGATCGGCATCATCTCGGCCTGGGCCCGCGGACTGTCCATCGACTGCGGCTGCTTCGGAGGCGGGGGAACCATCGCGGCCTCCCAGACGCACTACCTCTCGGAAGTCCTCCGCGACGCCGGGCTGCTGCTCTGCGCCGCGTGGCTGACCGTCCGGCCACGCACCGCGTACGGCCTCGACCACCGTCTGTTCGGACAGGAGCACGCATGACCTCGCGACCCGACGCCTCGGCCAAGCTCAAGGCCGCCGCGCCGAAGCAGGGCCCCAACCGCATCCTCATCGGGGGCATCGTCGCCGCAGTGGCGATCATCGGCATCGTGCTCGCGGTGATCCTCGGGAGCAGCAGCAGCGGCTCGAGCGGCGCGAGCGGCTCCTCGGCCCTGCCCCAGGGCGCCACCGGCACCGGCGGCGGGATCGTCGCCAACGCCTCGACCGCCAAGGCGGGTGCCCCGACCCTGGACCTCTACGAGGACTTCCAGTGCCCGGTGTGCGGCAAGCTCGAGCAGGTCTTCGGCCAGCAGATCTCCTCGATGGCCAAGGCCGGTGACATCAAGCTGGTCGTGCACATGATGAGCTTCCTCGACGCCAAGCTCGGCAACGACTCCTCGGTCCGTGCGGCCGCGGCGGCGGCGTGTGCCGCCGACCAGGGCAAGTTCCTCGACTACCACGGGGTGGTCTACGCCAACCAGCCCGCGCAGGAGGGGGCCGGCTACACCGACGCCGACCTCATGGGCTTCGCCAGCAAGGCCGGCCTCAGCGGCTCCGCGCTGACCACCTGGACGAAGTGCTTCGACGCCAAGGCGCACCTGGGCTACGCCAAGGACGTCGAGACCGCGGCCGAGAAGGCCGGCGTCTTCTCCACGCCCACGCTGAAGCTCAACGGCAAGGACCTGCCGCTGCAGCAGCTCTCGCAGCAGTACCTCACCGACCAGGTCAAGGCAGCCACGAAGTGACCACCGCCCTGGCCGCGAGCATCCCCAGCCCGACGCAGGGCGTGTGGTACCTCGGGTTCTTCCCGATCCGGGCCTACGCGATGTGCATCCTGGCCGGCATCGTCGTCGCCGTCTGGATCACCCAGCGCCGCCTGGAGGACCGCGGCGGCAGGCCCGGCCAGGCGCTGGACGTCGCGGCCTGGGCGGTGCCGTTCGGCATCGTGGGCGGCCGGCTCTACCATCTGGCGACCTCCTGGCAGCCCTACTTCGGGCCGGGCGGCCACCCGATGGACGCATTCAAGGTGTGGAACGGCGGCCTGGGCATCTGGGGCGCGGTCGCGCTGGGCGCCGTCGGCGCCTGGATCGGGTGCCGGCGCCAGCACGTCCGCTTCCTGGACTTCATCGACGCGGCCGCCCCGGGTGTGGCCGTCGCCCAGGCGTTCGGACGCTGGGGCAACTGGTTCAACAACGAGCTCTACGGCGGGCGCACCTCGCTGCCCTGGGGCCTGGAGATCCACCAGTGGGACCAGGCCGCGGGCAAGGCGGTCGTGGACGCCTCCGGAAAGCCGGTGGTGCTCGGCACCTTCCAACCCACGTTCCTCTACGAGTCGCTCTGGTGCCTGCTGATCGCCCTGGCGATCGTGCTCCTCGAGCGGCGGCTGCGTGCCGCCGGCCGCCCGCTCGTCCCGGGCCGGGTGTTCGCCCTCTACGTCATGCTCTACACCGCCGGTCGGCTGGTCATCGAACTGATGCGCACCGACGAGGCCAACCACATCCTCGGGCTGCGTCTCAACGTGTGGACCTCCGTCCTCGTGTTCCTGTTCGGCCTCGCGCTGTGGTGGCGCTTCGGCCGGCGGGCCGCGGCCGCTGAGGCGGCCACCCCGGAGGCCGGCGAGGACCGGGTCCCGACCGAGGACGCCGAGGTCAGCGCGGGGGAGGCGACCGTGCCCGCAGGCCCGGCGGCCCGGCATACCACCGACGCGGGGGCGCGTGCTGCGGACCGGGGTTCGTCTCACGATCCGGACTGATCTGTCCCAGCTGTCAGGACATCGCCACTCTCGGCTATTCTGCTCGGACCACGCTGGCCAACGCCGTCCAGCCGGTGCCCGAGTGCTCCTCGTGACAGTTTCAAGGACGGTGACTTCGCAGCCATGTCTGCCTTCTCGCGCTTCTCCGCGCAGCCCGCGAACCAGGGGCTGTACAGCTCCGCGAACGAGCACGACGCCTGCGGCGTGGCCCTCGTCGCCACGATGCGGGGCAGTGCCGGGCACGACATCGTCGACCATGCCCTGACGGCGCTGCGCAACCTCGAGCACCGCGGCGCGACCGGCGCCGACCCGGAGGTCGGCGACGGCGCCGGCATCCTCACCCAGGTCCCCGACGCCTTCCTGCGCGAGGTCGTCGACTTCGAGCTGCCCGCCCAGGGCGCGTATGCCGTGGGTATCGCCTTCCTGCCGGTCGAGCCGCAGGAGCAGGCGCACACCGTCGCGACGATCGAGGACCTGGCCGCCGAGGAGGGCCTGCGGGTCCTCGGCTGGCGCGACGTGCCGGTCGACGCCGACCTGGTGGGGGAGACCGCCCGGGCGTGCATGCCGGTGTTCCGCCAGCTGTTCGTCACCGCCGCCGCGGGCCGGGTCGTCGGCCTGGGCCTGGAGCGGATGGCGTTCTGCCTGCGCAAGCGTGCCGAGCGCGAGGCCGAGGTCTACTTCCCGTCGCTGTCGTGTCGCACCCTCGTCTACAAGGGGATGCTCACCACGGGCCAGCTCGAGCCGTTCTTCCCCGACCTGTCCGACCGCCGGTTCGCCACCGAGCTCGCGCTGGTCCACTCCCGCTTCTCGACCAACACCTTCCCGTCCTGGCCGCTGGCCCACCCCTACCGGCTGATCGCCCACAACGGCGAGATCAACACCGTCAAGGGCAACCGCAACTGGATGCGTGCCCGCGAGAGCCAGCTGGCCAGCGACATCATCCCCGGCGACCTCGAGCGCCTCTTCCCGATCTGCACCCCTGAGGCCTCGGACTCGGCCAGCTTCGACGAGGCCCTGGAGCTGCTGCACCTCGGCGGCCGCTCCCTGCCGCACGCCGTGCTCATGATGATCCCGGAGGCGTGGGAGAACCATGCCGAGATGGATCCCGCGCGCCGGGCGTTCTACGAGTTCCACTCCACGTTCATGGAGCCCTGGGACGGTCCCGCCTGCGTGACGTTCACCGACGGCACTGTCATCGGCGCCGTGCTGGACCGCAACGGCCTGCGCCCCGGCCGCTACTGGGTGACCGACGACGGCCTGGTGGTGCTCGCCTCCGAGGCTGGTGTCCTCGAGCTGGAGCCGGAGCGGGTCGTGCGCCGCGGGCGGCTGCAGCCCGGGCGGATGTTCCTCGTCGACACCGAGCACGGCCGGATCGTCAGCGACGACGAGGTCAAGGCCTCCCTGGCTGCGGAGAACCCCTACGACGAGTGGCTGCACGCCGGCCTGATCCACCTCGCCGACCTGCCCGAGCGTGAGCACATCGTGCACACCGCGGCGTCGGTGGCCCGGCGCCAGCAGACGTTCGGCTACACCCAGGAGGAGCTCAAGATCCTGCTCTCGCCGATGGCGAGGACCGGCGGCGAGCCGCTGGGGTCGATGGGCACGGACACCCCGATCGCAGTGCTCTCGGACCGCCCGCGGCTGCTGTTCGACTACTTCACCCAGCTGTTCGCCCAGGTCACCAACCCGCCGCTGGACGCCATCCGCGAGGAGCTGGTCACCTCCCTGGGCACGGTCATCGGCCCCGAGGGCAACGCGCTCACCGCGACCCCGGCCCACGCCCGGCAGGTCGTGCTGCCGTTCCCGGTGATCGACAACGACGACCTGGCCAAGATCGTCCACATCAACGCCGACGGCGACCTGCCCGGCTACGCCACCCACGTGGTCAAGGGCCTGTACGACGTGTCCGCCGGCGCGGCCGCGATGCAGGCCCGGCTGGAGGAGATCTTCGCCGAGGTGTCGGAGGCCATCGCCGGGGGAGCGCGCTTCGTGGTGCTCTCCGACCGAGACTCCGGCCGTGACCTCGCCCCGATCCCGTCGCTGCTGCTGACCTCCGCCGTCCACCACCACCTGATCCGGGAGAAGACCCGCACCCAGGTCGGCCTCATCGTCGAGGCCGGTGACGTGCGCGAGGTGCACCACGTCGCCCTGCTCATCGGCTACGGCGCGGCGGCGGTCAACCCCTACCTGGCCATGGAGACCGTCGAGGACCTCGTCCGCTCCGGCCAGCTCGCCGACGTCAGCGCCGAGAAGGCCGTGGCCAACCTCATCAAGGCGCTGGGCAAGGGCGTGCTGAAGGTGATGTCCAAGATGGGCATCTCCACCGTGGCGTCCTACCGCGGCGCGCAGGTCTTCGAGGCGATCGGCCTGTCCGCGGAGCTGGTCCAGCGCTACTTCACCGGCACCGTCACCCAGCTCGGCGGCGTCGACCTCGAGGTGCTCGCAGCCGAGGCCGCCGCCCGCCACGCCCGCGCCTACCCGCCGGATGGCGTGCGGCTGCCGCACCGCAAGCTCGAGGTCGGCGGGGAGTACCAGTGGCGCCGCGAGGGCGAGCCGCACCTGTTCGACCCCGAGACCGTCTTCCGGCTCCAGCACTCCACCCGGGCCCGTCGCTTCGACGTCTTCCGGCAGTACACCGCGCGCGTCGACGAGCAGTCGGAGCGGCTCATGACCCTGCGTGGCCTGTTCGAGCTGGCCTCCGAGGGGCGGACCCCTGTGCCGCTGGACGAGGTCGAGCCGGTCAGCGAGATCGTCAAGCGCTTCAACACCGGCGCGATGAGCTACGGCTCGATCAGCCAGGAGGCGCACGAGACGCTGGCGGTGGCGATGAACAACCTCGGCGGCCGCTCCAACACCGGCGAGGGCGGCGAGGACGTCGACCGGCTGCTCGACCCGGCCCGGCGCTCGCGGATCAAGCAGGTCGCCTCGGGCCGGTTCGGTGTCACCAGCCTCTACCTGACCCAGTCCGACGACATCCAGATCAAGATGGCCCAGGGCGCCAAGCCGGGCGAGGGCGGCCAGCTTCCGGGCCACAAGGTCTACCCGTGGGTGGCCAGGACGCGGCACTCGACACCGGGCGTGGGCCTGATCTCCCCGCCGCCGCACCACGACATCTACTCGATCGAGGACCTGGCCCAGCTGATCCACGACCTCAAGAACGCCAACCCGCAGGCGCGCGTGCACGTCAAGCTCGTCTCCGAGGTCGGCGTCGGCACGGTCGCGGCGGGGGTCTCCAAGGCGCACGCCGACGTGGTGCTGATCTCCGGCCACGACGGAGGCACCGGCGCCTCCCCGCTGACCTCGCTCAAGCACGCGGGCGCCCCCTGGGAGCTCGGCCTGGCCGAGACCCAGCAGACGCTGGTGCTCAACGGCCTGCGCGACCGGATCGTGGTGCAGGTCGACGGCCAGCTCAAGACAGGACGCGACGTGGTCATCGCCGCGCTGCTCGGCGCCGAGGAGTTCGGCTTCGCCACGGCTCCGCTGGTGGTCAGCGGCTGCATCATGATGCGCGTCTGCCACCTCGACACCTGCCCGGTCGGCATCGCCACCCAGAACCCCGAGCTGCGGGCTCGCTTCTCCGGCAAGCCGGAGTTCGTCGAGACCTTCTTCGAGTACATCGCCGAGGAGGTCCGCGAGCACCTCGCCGCGCTGGGCTTCCGCAGCATCGACGAGGCGGTCGGCCAGGTCTCGCTGCTCGACACGGCCCGGGCGGTGGAGCACTGGAAGGCCAGCGGCCTGGACCTGACCCCGATCCTCACCGAGGTCGTGCCCACGGACGGCTCCGCGCGGTACAACACCGCCGGCCAGGACCACGGCCTGGAGAAGGCGCTCGACCACACCCTCATCCAGCTCAGCCAGGACGCGCTGCAGCGCGGGGAGCCGGTGCGGGTCGAGCTGCCGGTGCGCAACGTCAACCGCACCGTCGGCACGATGCTCGGGCACGAGGTGACCAAGGCCCACCCCGAGGGACTGCCCGACGGCACCATCGACATCTCCCTCAACGGTTCCGCCGGTCAGTCGCTGGGCGCGTTCCTGCCCCCCGGGGTGACCATCCGGCTGTTCGGCGACGCCAACGACTACGTCGGCAAGGGCCTGTCCGGCGGCCGGGTGGTGGTCCGCCCCGAGCGCGGCGCCTCGCTGACCGCCGAGCACAACGTCATCGCCGGCAACGTCATCGGCTACGGCGCGACGACCGGTGAGGTGTTCCTGCGCGGCCAGGTGGGCGAGCGGTTCTGCGTGCGCAACTCCGGCGCGACCGCCGTCGTGGAGGGTGTGGGCGACCACGGCTGCGAGTACATGACGGGTGGCACCGTCCTCGTGCTCGGCCCGACCGGCCGCAACTTCGCCGCCGGTATGTCGGGTGGCGTGGCCTACGTCCTCGACCTGCGCCCCGAGCGGGTCAACACCGAGCTCGTCGACCTCACCCCGCTGCGGGAGAGCGACGAGAAGGCGGTCCATGAGCTGCTCACGCGGCATCGGGAGTGGACCGACTCCGCCGTGGCGGCACGCCTGCTGGCGGACTGGGACAACGTCAAGAGCCGCTTCACGCTCGTGCTGCCACGCGACTACCAACGCGTGCTCGACGTGCGGGCTGCGGCCGAGTCCGAGGGACTCGACCCCAACGGCACCCAGGTGTGGGAGCGGATCATGGAGGCTTCTCGTGGCTGACCCTCAGGGTTTCCTGACGACGCGTGAGCGTGAGCTGCCGACTCGCCGGCCGGTGCCGGTCCGGATCAAGGACTGGCGCGAGGTCTACGAGGAGCAGGAGGTCGCGCAGCTGCAGCGCCAGGCCGGGCGTTGCATGGACTGCGGCATCCCCTTCTGCCACAACGGCTGCCCGCTGGGCAACCTCATCCCGGAGTGGAACGACCTGGCCTGGAAGGGCGACTGGCGCGAGGCGATCGAGCGCCTGCACGCCACGAACAACTTCCCGGAGTTCACCGGCCGGCTCTGCCCGGCGCCGTGCGAGACCGCCTGCGTGCTGGGCATCAACCAGCCCGCGGTGACGATCAAGCAGGTCGAGTTGACCACCATCGAGCGGGCGTTCGACTCCGGCACGGTCACGCCGCAGCCGCCGGAGCGGCTCTCCGGCAAGACCGTGGCCGTCGTGGGCTCGGGCCCGGCCGGCCTGGCCGCCGCCCAGCAGCTGACCCGGGCGGGGCACACCGTCGCGGTGTTCGAGCGTGAGGACAAGCCCGGCGGCCTGCTGCGCTACGGCATCCCCGAGTTCAAGATGGAGAAGTCCGTCCTGGACCGGCGCCTGGAGCAGATGAAGGCCGAGGGCACCCGCTTCCGCAGCGGTGTCAGCGTCGGCCAGGACATCACCGGCGCGCAGCTGCGCCAGCGCTACGACGCGGTGGTCCTGGCCGTCGGCGCCACCGTGCCGCGCGACCTGCCGGTGCCCGGCCGTGAGCTGGGCGGCATCGTCCAGGCGATGGACTTCCTCCCGCCGGCCAACCGGGTCGCCCTGGGGGAGCAGGTGGAGGACCAGGTGGTGGCCACCGGCAAGGACGTCATCATCATCGGCGGCGGCGACACCGGCGCGGACTGCCTCGGCACCGCGATCCGGCAGGGCGCCCGCTCCATCACCCAGCTGGAGATCATGCCCCGCCCGCCGCAGGACCGCCCCGCCGGGCAGCCGTGGCCGACCTACCCGATGCTCTTCCGCGTGGCCAGCGCCCACGAGGAGGGCGGCGACCGGGTCTACGCGGCCAGCACCAAGGAGGTCCTCGGTGACGAGGACGGCAACGTGCGCGCGCTGCGGGTGGTCGAGGTCGAGATGGGGGAGAAGGGCTTCGCCGAGGTCGAGGGCTCCGAGCGGGAGATCCCGGCCCAGCTGGTTCTGCTGGCCATGGGCTTCCTCGGCCCCCAGGGCACCGGCGTGGTCGAGCAGCTCGGCGTCGAGCTCGACGAGCGCTCGAACATCAAGCGGGGCAAGGACTTCCAGACCTCCGTGCCGGGTGTCTTCGTCGCCGGCGACGCCGGACGCGGGCAGTCGCTGATCGTCTGGGCCATCGCCGAGGGACGGGCCGCCGCGCACGGCGTCGACGCGTTCCTCACCGGCTCCTCGGCCCTGCCGAGGCCGATCAACCCCACGGACCGTCCGCTCATCGTCTGAGGATGTCCGCCTGTCGGGACCGGCCGCCCCCAGGGGGTGGCCGGTTCCGTGCTACGGGCCGGTAACCCATAGGGTTTGACCATGCGCCGCGCCAAGATCGTCTGCACGTTGGGACCAGCCACCTCCTCGGCGGAGCGGCTCTCGGAGCTGGTCGCCGCGGGCATGGACGTGGCCCGGCTCAACCTCTCCCACGGCGCCTACGAGGACCACGAGAAGGTCTACCTCGAGGTCCGTCGCGCCAGCGACGAGTCCGGCCGCGCGGTCGGGGTCCTCGTCGACCTGCAGGGCCCGAAGATCCGCACCGGCCGCTTCGCCGACGGCCCGGTCCAGCTGGAGAACGGCGCGCGTTTCACCATCACGACCGACGACATCCTGGGCGACCAGGACCGCGTCTCGACGACCTACAAGGGCCTCCCGGGGGACGTCAGCCCCGGTGACCGGCTGCTCATCGACGACGGCAAGGTCGCGCTCGAGGCCGTCGAGGTCACCGACACCGACGTGGTCACCGTCGTCATCGAGGGCGGCACGGTCTCCAACAACAAGGGCATCAACCTGCCCGGCGTCGCGGTGAGCGTCCCCGCCCTGTCCGACAAGGACGAGGCCGACCTGCGCTGGGCCCTGCACCTGCGCGCGGACATGATCGCCCTGTCCTTCGTGCGCTCCTCCAAGGACATCGAGGACGTGCACCGGATCATGGACGAGGAGGGCGTGCGCCTCCCGGTCATCGCCAAGATCGAGAAGCCGCAGGCCGTCGACAACCTCGCCGACATCATCGAGGCCTTCGACGGGGTCATGGTCGCCCGCGGAGACCTCGGCGTCGAGCTGCCGCTGGAGCAGGTCCCGCTGGTGCAGAAGCGCGCCATCGAGATCGCCCGCCGCAACGCCAAGCCGGTCATCGTCGCCACCCAGGTGCTGGAGTCGATGATCGAGAACTCCCGGCCGACCCGTGCCGAGGCCAGCGACGCCGCCAACGCGGTCCTCGACGGGGCCGACGCCCTCATGCTCTCGGGCGAGACCAGCGTCGGCGCCTGGCCGATCGAGACGGTCAAGACGATGGCCAAGATCATCGAGAACACCGAGGAGCACGGCCTGGACCGGGTCGCCCCGCTGGGCACCAAGCCGCACACCACCGGTGGTGCGGTGACCCGGGCGGCCGCCGAGATCGGCGAGCTCGTCGGCGCGAAGTTCCTCGTCACGTTCACGACCACCGGCGACTCGGCCAAGCGGCTCTCCCGCATCCGCTCCAAGCTCCCGATGCTGGCCTTCACGCCCAACCAGGCGACCCGCTCGCAGCTGGCGCTGACCTGGGGGATCGAGACCTTCCTGGTGCCGATGGCCAAGCACACCGACCAGATGGCGCTTCAGGTTGACGTGTCCCTGCTGCAGTCCGGCCGGGCCGTCGAGGGCGACCTCGTGGTCATCGTCGCCGGCTCCCCGCCCGGCATCCCCGGCTCCACCAACGCGCTGCGGGTCCACCGCATGGGCAACGCGGTCAACCGGGTCGCCCCCGCCTACCAGGACCTCGACCTCTAGGCGGGCGCCGCTCCGGGCCGCCGCAGGCTCACGCCAGCACGGTGGGAGGCGCCTGCGGGCGCCACGCCCGGCGGGCCACCGGCGCCCCGGCGCCCGCCGCCTCCGATGACCGCGCCTTCGTCGACCCTGCCCCCGTCGACCCGGCACGTGCCGGACCGGAGGTCTCCCCGGCCGGCGGGCGGGGCGGCGTGATGACCCCGATCTGCACCATCGAGGTGAGGTCGTCACGGACCGCCCAGTGCTCGGCGAGCAGGCCGTCCACCACGCGGAACCAGTGGCAGGCATAGGAGTCGAACCGGCGCCCGGTGGCGGGGATGACCCCGTTGAGCGGGCCCAGGTTCGTGCCGGTGCTGCGGACGCGCGCCACGACGAGGTCGCCCTCGGCCACGACCTGCTCGATGCGCATGTGCAGGTCGGGGTACTGCGCGATGAGCCACTCCACGGTCTGGCGCATGTGCGCCGGGCCGTCCACCAACCCGGGCGCGGCCGGCCCGAACGGCGCGACCGCGTGCTCGATGAAGTCGTGGGCGAACAGCACGTCGCACGAGGCGAGGTGGCGCTGGTTGAAGGTCTCCTCGAAGTGGCGCCGGACGAGGGCCTTGTTGGACTCAGACGTGGGGACTCCGTCCATGCCGTCATCGTCCGGCGCGGCCGTGCGCGGTCGCACCTGCAGATGACGCAGCCCACCTCGTCCGGGTCGACGGTGCCGGACGCTATGCTGACGCCGCACCCGGCCGGGGTGGTGGAATGGCAGACACGGAGCACTCAAAATGCTTTGCCCGAAAGGGCGTGCGGGTTCAAGTCCCGCCCTCGGCACTGTTGTCAGGGCACCGGCGCCCGGCTGGCTAGGCTGGCCGTCGTGAACGACGACGCCACCACGCCGGACCCCACGCCCGCCCCCTCAGCCGAGCACACGGCATACCCGGGGGAGCAGCCGCGGCTGCGCATCGTCGTCGCGGAGGACGAGGCCCTGATCCGCATGGACCTCGCCGAGATGCTGGGGGAGTCCGGCTACGACGTCGTCGGCCAGGCCTCCAACGGCGAGCAGGCGGTCGAGCTGACCCGCGAGCTGCGCCCGGACCTCGTCATCATGGACGTCAAGATGCCGGTCCTGGACGGCATCAGCGCGGCCGAGCGGATCGGCGCCGAGCGCCTCGCCCCGGTGGTCATGCTCACGGCCTTCAGCCAGAAGGAGCTCGTCGAGCGTGCCCGGGACGCCGGGGTCATGGGCTACGTCGTCAAGCCGTTCACCGCCGGCGACCTCGCCCCGGCCATCGACATCGCCCGATCCCGCTGGAGCGAGCTGCACGCCCTCGAGCAGGAGGTGGCCGACCTCGGCGAGCGGCTCGAGACCCGCAAGCTGGTCGACCGCGCCAAGGGCGTCCTCATGAGCCGGCTCAAGGTCAGCGAGGCCGACGCGTTCCGCTGGATCCAGAAGACCGCCATGGACCGCCGGCTCGGGATGCGCGAGGTCGCCGAGGCCGTCATCAGCGGTATGCCGGGTTCGTCCGGAGGCGAGTAGACGCAAGGTCACGACACGGTCACCGTTCGGGCGCAGACGGTGCCCGCGATGCCCTGACGGGGTCTAGGGTTCCGTCAAACCTCCCGCAGAGGGGGGTCCACAGCGTTGCGCTGAGCGCTTCGCCATACGTGGCATCAGGAGGAGTTCGTGCGTTCTCTCATCAAGTTCGGCGCGCCGGTGCTGGCAGCCGCGCTCGTGCTGACCGGCTGCGGGACCAAGGGCGGCTCGAGCACCGCTTCCGGTGGCGGCACGGCCTGCGACCTCAAGATCGGCTTCTTCGGCGCCCTCACCGGTGACGCCGCCAACCTCGGCATCAACATCAAGAACGGTGCTGACCTCGCTGTCAAGCAGTACAACGAGAAGCACGCCAACTGCAAGGTGACCCTCACGACCTTCGACAGCCAGGGCGACCCGGCGCAGGCGCCGGCTCTGGCGCAGAAGGCCGTCAGCGACAAGAAGGTCATCGGCATCGTCGGCCCGGCCTTCTCGGGTGAGTCCAAGGCCGCCGACCCGATCTTCGACAAGGCGGGCCTGACCACCATCACCCCGTCGGCGACCAACCCGAAGCTGTCCCAGAACGGCTGGAAGACCTTCTTCCGCATGCTCGGCAACGACGCGACCCAGGGTCCGGCGGCCGCCAAGTACATCAAGGACACCCTCGGCGCCAAGAAGGTGTTCGTCGCCGACGACTCCTCCGAGTACGGCAAGGGCCTGGCCGACATCGTCAAGGGTGACCTCGGCTCCATGGTCGTGGGCACCGACGAGGTCCAGCAGAAGCAGACCGACTTCTCGGCGACCGTGACCAAGGTGGCGGCGTCCAACGCCGACGCCCTGTTCTACGGCGGCTACTACGCCGAGGCGGCGATCCTCGCCAAGCAGCTGCGCCAGCAGGGCTGGAAGGGCACCATCGTCGTCGGCGACGGCGTCAAGGACGACGGCTACATCAAGGCGGCGGGCGCCGCTGCCGAGGGCACCGTCATGACCTGCCCCTGCCTCCCGCCGGAGAAGGCGCCGGAGTTCCAGTCGGCGTTCAAGGCGGCCTACGGCTCCGACCCGGCCACCTACTCCGCCGAGGGCTACGACGCGGCCAACGTCTTCCTCGCGGCCATCGCCGCCGGCAAGACCAGCCTGGCCGACGTCAACAGCTTCGTGCACAACTACGACGCCAAGGGCGTGACCAAGCAGATCAAGTTCGACGCCCAGGGCGAGCCGTCCGACAAGACGGTCTGGGCCTACAAGGTCACCGGCGGCAAGATCGTGCCCGACCAGGAGATCAAGTAAGACCCTGACGTGCTGAGGGAACCGGCGACACCTGCCTTCGCCGTCAGGCCGGTCCCGCAGTAAGACGTGGCGGCCGGAGGCACC
>NZ_JBTCWL010000044.1:0-32418 GCF_054325275.1 Oryzihumus sp. | reverse complement strand
CATCTGGGCCCGCATGGGCGGCGGTGCGGGGCTGATCGTCGTGGGCCTGCTCCTGCCGCTCTACGTCGCCGGCTGACCCCCGCACACGGCGACGGCACGGCATACCGGGCCGGGATGCCGTGCCGTCGCGTGGGTGGGTGGCCTCAGGCCGTGACGGCCTCAGCCTCCTCGCCGGTGGCAAGGCGCGCCTTGCGCCGGCTGTAGCCGAGGTAGACGACCATGCCGACGACCATCCAGACCGCGAAGCGCAGCCAGGTCTCCATCGTCAGGTTGGTCATCAGGTAGAGGCAGGCCAGCGCCGACACGATCGGCAGCACCGGCGACAGCGGCACGCGGAACGGCCGGTGCACGTCCGGGCGCTTGCGGCGCAGGACCGGCACCGCCAGCGAGACGATGATGAACGCGAACAGTGTGGCGATGCTGACCAGGTCGGCCAGGGCGGCCAGCGGGACGAAGCCGGCCAGTACGGCCACGAAGATCGTCGTGGCGATGGTGATCCGGTAGGGCGTGCCCCACTTCGGGTGCACCTTGGCGACCGCCGGCGGCAGCAGCCGGTCGCGGCCCATGGCGAAGCCGATCCGGCCCATGGCCACGAGGTCGACCAGGATGACCGAGGTCAGGCCACAGACGGCGGCGATGGAGACCAGGGTGGAGGCCCAGCCCTGGCCGACGGCGTCGAACGCGCTGGCGATCGGGGCGCCCTCGTCGATCTTCTTGTAGCTGACCATGCCGGTGACCACGAACGAGACACCGATGTAGAGCACCGTGCACAGGGCCAGGGTGCCCAGCAGGCCGATGGTGAGGTCGCGCTTGGGGCGCTTGGTCTCCTCGCCGAGGTTGGCCACCGCCTCGAAGCCGGTGTAGGCGAAGAAGACCACCGCGGCGGCGGTCAGCACGCCGGCCATGCCGTAGGCGGAGGGGGAGATGCCGAAGACGGCCTGGCTCAGCGGCTGCTTGAGGCCGCTGACGCTCTGCTTGACCGGCTCGGCGTGCGGCACGAACGGGACCAGGTTGGACTTGGTGATGAAGAACGCGCCGGCGACGATGACGAACACGCACACGGCGACCTTGACCAGCACGAGGGCGTTGGTGACGCGGGCCGACTCACGGATGCCCACGGCGGCGATGACGCCGAGCACGAGCGTGATGAGGATGGCCCCGACGTTGACGACCGAGCCGTCCTCGGCGAACCAGGCGCTGGGCAGGTGGAAGAGGTTGGCGAGGTAGCCCGACCAGCCGCGGGCCACCACGGAGGCGCCGAGGGCGAACTCCAGGATCAGGTCCCAGCCGATGATCCAGGCGAAGACCTCGCCGATGGTCGCGTAGGCGTAGGTGTAGGCGCTGCCTGCCGCCGGGACGCTGGAGGCCATCTCCGCGTAGCACAGGGCGGCCAGCAGGCTGACCACGCCGGCGATGATGAAGGAGATGGTGACGGCCGGCCCGGCGTGCTGCTTGGCCTCCACCCCGGTGAGGGTGAAGATGCCGGTGCCGATGACGATGCCGACGCCGAAACCCATCAGGTCGAACGGGCCGAGCTTGCGGCGGAGCTTGCCCGAGGAGGGGGCGCCGGTGTGTTCCTCGCCCTCGTCGGCGGACTGGGCCAGGACGTCCTCGACCGGTTTGGTCCGCAGGATCGACTGCGTGGATGTGTCGTCACTCATGCCCGACGACGTTACCGGCTGGTACGCCTCGGGCGCGCCCCCGGACGTGGGGGAGTGTGACTGTCCTCATGGGGGTCACGTGGCAGGCTGTGCGCCATGACGCAGCCATCGGGGTGGTACGACGACCCCCAGGACCCCAGCAAGCTCCGGTACTGGGACGGAGTGATCTGGACCGACCACGTGACGCCGAAGCAGGCGCCATCCCTCGAGCAGTCGACGATCGGCATGGCCCAGCAGCCCACCTGGGGCGAGACGGGCACGGGCGGTGACCGCTCGGCATACCCGGGGCCGGCTCCGATGCCGACATGGCAGCAGCAGGGTTACGTCACCCCTCAGGCCACCACGCCCGACGGCGTGCCGCTGTCCGGGTGGTGGAAGCGGGTGCTCGCCCGCCTCATCGACGGCTTCATCACGTTCTTCATCGGCCTGCCGCTGACCGGCTACTTCATCTACCGCTACTTCCAGGCCGTCATCGACTACGCCGACAAGCAGGTGCAGCGGGCGCGAAGCGGCGCGCAGCCCTCCCCGTTCGCCCTGCCGACCGAGCTCTACGTCTGGGTCATCCCGGTCGCGCTGCTCAGCGTCCTGGTCGCGGTCGTCTACGAGTACCTCTTCCTCACCCACTCCGGTGCGACCTGGGGCAAGAAGGCGGTCGGCATCAGCGTCCGGCTGCGCGAGACCCCGGGGCCGCTGCCCTCGTCGGCCGCGTGGCGCCGCATCGGGGTGATCAACGGCCTGCAGCTGTTCAGCCTCATCCCGATCCTGGGCAACCTGGCGAGCATCGCAGAGCTGCTCAACTACCTGTGGCCGCTGTGGGACCCGAACAAGCAGGCGTGGCACGACAAGGCCGCGAAGACCAACGTCGTGGTGGGCCCCCAGCCCAAGCGCCCCACTGACCGGTGATGCTGCGTGAGCTGAGGCGGCGCGCCCGCGACGCCGCTGTGCGGGCGGTGGCGGCGGGCACCGTGCCCCTGCGCGAGGACGTGGCCGGCCTGCAGATGCAGCTCGCCGAGACCCAGCAGCGGCTCGAGCATCTCCGGCACCAGATGCAGCACGTCGAGCGACGCAATCTGTCGCTGGCCGCCGACCGCATCGCCGTTGAGTCCTCGGCCGCGTGGGCGATGGAGCACCTGCCGCGCACGCCGACCTTCCCCGACAAGGCCGCGACCCTGGGCCACGCCATGGCCCATGCCCCGGCCGAGGGCCTCGTGCTGGAGTTCGGCGTGTGGACCGGCTCGACGCTGCGGGCGATCGTCGAGTCGCTCCCCGGCCACGAGGTCTTCGGGTTCGACTCCTTCCAGGGGCTGCCCGAGGACTGGCGCACGGGCTTCCCCGCGGGCATGTTCGGGGTCGACGGACTGCCCCAGGTGCCCGGCGCCGAGCTCGTCGTGGGCTGGTTCGACCAGACGCTGCCGGGGTTCCTGGCAGGTCATCCGGGGCCGGTCGCGTTCCTGCACGTGGACTGCGACCTGTACTCCTCGACGACCACGGTGCTCGACGCGGTAGGGCCGCGCCTCGTGCCGGGCTCGGTCATCGTGTTCGACGAGTACTTCAACTACCCGGGGTGGCAGGGCGGGGAGCACCGCGCCTGGCAGGAGTACGTCGAGCGGACCGGCACGCGGTTCAGCTGGCTGGGCTACACCCTGGAGGACGAGCAGGTGGCGGTTCAGGTCACCTCGGTCGGCTGACCCTGCCCACCGCTCAGCCCGCGTCCTGGCGGCACCCGTGAGGGTCCGGATCGCGGGCTGACGCGTTTCGGTGGGTACTACCGGCGCGCCGGGCGGATGGTGCCTGCGACCTCGCCGAGCCCGATGCGCGCACCGTCCGGGCCGGGAGCCCAGCCGGTGATGGTGACCGTGTCGCCGTCCTCGAGGAACGCCCGGGTGGTGCCGTCCTCCAGGGTCACCGGCTCCTGGCCGCTCCACGTCAGCTCGAGCAGGCAGCCGCGGGTCTGCTTGTCCGCGCCGCTGATCGTGCCGGAGCCGAACAGGTCACCGTCGCGCAGGCTGGCCCCGTTGACGCTGAGGTGGGCCAGCATCTGGGTGGGCGACCAGTACATGTCGGCGTACTCCGGCCGGCTGACCACGGTGCCGTTGACCCGCACCTCGCAGTGGATGTCGAGGCCGAAGGCGCTGGCCTCGTCGCCGCGCAGGTAGTCAAGCGGCTGGGGGTCCTGCCCGGGCAGCGGGACGTGGGCGGACTCCAGCGCCGCCATCGGCACCACCCACGCCGAGATGCTCGTGCCGAAGGACTTGCCGAGGAACGGGCCGAGCGGGACGTACTCCCACGCCTGGATGTCGCGGGCGCTCCAGTCGTTGAGCAGCACGACGCCGAAGAGGTGCTCGACGGCTTCGTCGATCGGCACCGCCTGGCCGAGGGGCGTCGCGCCCCCGACCACGAAGCCGAGCTCGGTCTCGATGTCCAGGCGCCGCGACGGTCCGAACGTGGGGGCCGGGTCGCTCGGCGCCTTGCGCTGACCGCACGGCCGGACGATGTCGGTGCCGCTGACCACGACGGTGCCGGCGCGGCCGTGGTAGCCGATCGGCAGGTGCTTCCAGTTCGGCGTCAGGGGCTCGCTGTCGGGCCGGAAGATCCGCCCGACGTTGGAGGCGTGGTGCTCGCTGGCGTAGAAGTCGACGTAGTCGGCCACCTCGAACGGCAGGTGCAGCGTCACGTCGGCGACCGGCAGCAGGTGCGGCTCGACCGCGTCGCGGTACATCGGGTCGGTGAGCACCTCGATTAGCCAGGCGCGCCCTGCCGCCCAGGCGTGATGCCCGCGGGAGAGGAAGTCGTTCAGGCTCGGCCGGTCCCAGCACACGCCGGACTCCATGCCGGCGTGCTCGGCCGCAGCTGCCGCGTCGAGGACGTGGTCGCCGACGCGCACGCCCACGCGCCGGCGCGGGTCGGCCGCGGTGGAGAACACGCCGTAGGGCAGCGTGGCCAGCCCGAAGAGGTGGTCGGCGGGCAGGTCGAGCCAGCTGGTCGTCATACTGTTGTCTCCTCGATCAGTCCCAGCGTGGACAGCTCGCCGATGGGGTCCATCACCCCGCAGCAGCCGTATGCCGTGAAGAAGGCCCGCGTGATGCTCGCGTCGGCGACGCTCATGCGGCTGACCGCCTCCAGCACGGGCTCGGGATCCTGTTGTGCCAGAAGGGGTTCGAGCTCGTCGACCTCGGCGCCGTTGAGTGCCCAGCGGACGGCGTGCAACACGTTGAGGAAGCCGAACTGCTGCTCCCCGTCGTGCGTGCCGGTCACGGCGTGGTGCAGGCCGCCGGTGAGCTTGAAGCCGAGGTCGGTGTCGATGCACGTGCGGACGAAGCCGGCCAGCTCGCCGGGCGCGGGCACGTCGGTGGTGGCGGTGGCGCCGGTGCGGAACTTGGCCTGGACGCCCTCCCGGCCACCCGCCCGGGCGGCGACGTCGCGCAGCGCCGCGCCCAGGTCATGGCCGCGGGGGACCTCGACCGAGACCGGCAGCTGCCAGTCCAGGGCCAGCTCCCAGCCGGCGGCCCAGCCGACCTCCACGCCGGCGACCTCGACCCGCCCGTCCTCCCGCAGCCGGGACAGCGCCTCGCCGACCGCGGCCACCGCGACGCCGGGCCGGCCGATGAGCACGACGTTCAGGGCCTGGCCCGCCTGGCCGGGCAGCGGCAGGGTCAGCAGCTCCTCGGCGGCGGAGGCGGGCACGAGCAGCGGGCCGACCAGGTCGGCCACGTCGGCGGACTGGCGGGCCAGGTGCTCCTCGACCGCCCGGTCCAGCGGCGCCAGGCCCGGCGGGAACACCGCGGCGTCGTCGAACAGCCTTGTGAACAGGGCGCGTTCGGCCGGCTGGGATACTCGGGGGGAGCCCCGCCCGTCGGGTCTGGTTGACATGGTGGGCAGGCTACTGGACAGTGCTGGAACAGGTACACCCGCGTCCGCTCACAGGACGCGCAGGGCATTCGGTGGGAGACGAGGACCGATGGCGCACTACCAGCTGCGGGGCAACGTGCCCCCGAAGCGGCACACCCAGCACCGGACGCCGGAGGGCGGGCTGTACTACGAGGAGCTGATGGGGGAGGAGGGCTTCTCCTCCGACTCCTCGCTGCTCTACCACCGCGGGCTGCCCTCGGCGATCCAGGACGTGCGCGAGTGGGACCTCGGCGACCAGGCGACGACGCCCAACCACCCGCTGCTGCCGCGCCACCTGACCCTGCACGACCTGTTCGGCGCCACGGACCCGCGCGGGGACCACCACGGCGTCGACGTGGTCACGGGCCGCCGCCTGGTCCTGGGCAACGGTGACGTGCGCATCTCCTACGTCGTCGCAGACACCCCGAGTCCCTTCTACCGCAACGGGATCGGCGACGAGTGCGTCTACGTCGAGCGCGGCGGCGCCCGCGTCGAGACGGTCTTCGGCGCGTTCGAGGTGGCCACCGGCGACTACCTGGTCATCCCGCGGGCGACCACCCACCGGTGGATCCCGCGCGTCGAGGGCGACGAGGGATACACCGTGCCGCTGCGGGCCTACTGCATCGAGGCCAACTCCCACATCACCCCGCCCAAGCGCTACCTGTCGCGCTTCGGCCAGCTGCTCGAGCACGCGCCCTACTGCGAGCGCGACCTGCGCACGCCGGAGGGCCCGCTGCTGGCCGAGGAGGTCGGCGAGGACCGGGACGCGCCGACCGAGGTGTACATCAAGCACCGCGGCAACGGCCCGGGCGGCCTCGTCGGCACCGTCTACACCTACCCCTACCACCCGCTCGACGTCGTGGGCTGGGACGGCTGCCTCTACCCGTACGCCTTCAACGTCAGCGACTTCGAGCCGATCACCGGACGGGTGCACCAGCCGCCGCCGGTGCACCAGGTGTTCGAGGGGCACAACTTCGTCATCTGCAACTTCGTGCCGCGCAAGGTCGACTACCACCCGCTGTCGATCCCGGTGCCCTACTACCACTCCAACGTCGACAGCGACGAGGTCATGTTCTACGTCGACGGCGACTACGAGGCGCGCAAGGGCTCGGGCATCGGCAAGGGCTCGATCTCGCTGCACCCCGGTGGTCACGCCCACGGCCCGCAGCCGGGTGCCTACGAGCGCTCGATCGGCGTGGAGTTCTTCGACGAGCTCGCCGTCATGGTCGACACGTTCCGGCCGCTGGAGCTGGGGGAGGCCGGGCGCGCGGTCGACGACGGGAAATACGCCTGGACCTGGACCGGCGGCCGACGCGACGAGCCGATCGACGGAGCCGGCTGACCCTTTCCGGCGCATGAACGGTTGCCAATTTGTTGTCCTTCGTCCCGCTATCGGACGCTTTGCGCGGCTAGTCTGCGCCGGGGCTCAGGGGAGCCCACCCGCGGTGACCCCGCGGCAGGCGCAGACGACGCTGGAGGCGGCGTGACGAACAACGAGGGCATCAACCAGGCAGCCGCGACCGAGGACGCCACCGCGGCGCAGCGGTCCCGCCGTGAGCTGCTGGCCATGGCCGCGGTGGGTGCCGCGGGAGCCGGCGTCGCGGCGATCGCCGGCGGCACACCGGCATACGCCGCAGGCCAGGGCGCGCCCCGCGGCCCCAAGACCCACCGGCTGACCGTCCTGGGCACGACCGACACCCACGGCAACGTGTTCAACTGGGACTACTTCAAGGACGCGGAGTACGACGACAAGCCGCACAACGACATCGGCCTCGCCAAGATCTCCACCCTCGTCACCGCGATGCGCGAGGAGCGGGGCGGCCGCAACTGCCTCATGCTCGACGCCGGCGACACCATTCAGGGCACGCCGCTGAGCTACTACTACGCCAAGATCGACCCGATCACCAAGGGCGCCATCCACCCGATGGCCGCGGCGATGAACGTCATCGGCTACGACGCCGCCGCCCTGGGCAACCACGAGTTCAACTACGGCATGGACACCCTGCGGGCGTTCCAGAAGCAGCTGCACTTCCCGCTGCTCGGCGCCAACGCGCTGGACTGGAACACCGGCGCGCCGACGTTCCCGCCCTTCGTCATCAAGACGATGCGCCTCGACGGCGGCCACGAGGTCCGCGTCGGCATCCTCGGCCTGGTCACCCCGGGCGTGGCGATCTGGGACAAGGCCAACGTCGAGGGCAAGGTGAAGTTCCAGGGCATCGTCGAGCAGGCCAAGGTGTTCGTGCCACGCCTGCGCAAGGCCGGGGCCGATGTCGTCATCGTGTCCTGCCACTCCGGCGCGACGACGTCCTCCTCCTACGGTGACGCGCTGCCGTGGCCGGAGAACGCCAGCTCGCTCCTCGCCGAGCAGGTCCCCGGCATCGACGCGATCCTCGTCGGGCACGCGCACCTGGAGATCCCCGAGCGCTTCGTGCAGAACACGACCACCGGCCAGCAGGTGCTGCTCGTCGAGCCGCTCAAGTGGGGCATGCGCCTGGCGGTCATGGACCTGGACCTGGTCAAGGAGCACGGCCGCTGGCGCGTGGCGACGGCGCACTCGCACCTGCTCGACGCCAACACGGTGCCGGAGGACAAGCGGATCAGCGACCTGCTGGCCAAGGACCACGAGACGGTGCGCTCCTACGTGAACTCCGTCATCGGCACCTCGACCCGGGCGATGTCCTGCGCCACCTCGCGGTTCGAGGACACCGCCGCGATCGACCTGATCAACCACGTGCAGGCCGACGCCGTGAAGAAGGCGCTCGCCGGGACCGCCGACGCGGCGCTGCCGGTGCTGTCGATCGCCGCACCGTTCAACCCCGACGCCTCGATCCCGGCCGGCAACGTGACGGTGCGCGACATGGCCGGGCTGTACGTCTACGACAACACACTCATGGGCATCAAGCTCACCGGCGCGCAGGTCAAGGACTACCTCGAGTGGTCCGCGTACTACTTCCAGCAGGTCAGCGGCACCGGGCCGTTCACCCCCGACCAGGTCACCAACGCCAAGACCGACCTGGCGCCGAACGGCACGCCGGACTACAACTACGACATCATGGCCGGCCTCGACGCGCCGCTGACCTACGACATCGACATCGCCAAGGCACCCGGCTCGCGGATCGCGAACCTCGCCTACGGCGGCGTCCCCGTCGACCCGGCTGCGACGTTCGTCATCGCGATCAACAACTACCGCCAGTCCGGCGGCGGCAACTTCCCGGGCGTCAAGACGGCACCGGTCGTCTACAACGCCCAGGCCGAGATCCGCCAGCTGATCATCGACTGGGTCACCGCGACCAAGACGATCGACCCGGCGATGTTCTCCACCTACGACTGGAAGCTGGTCAGCAACGGCGCGCCGGTCACCATCGAGGGCGCCTCCGAGGGCGGCCGCCACTAGGCCTGGCACGCAGCCCGGTATGCCGTGGGGCCGGCTCGCGCACGCGGGCCGGCCCCACGCGTGTGAGGGGACCCGGTTTCCCGGCGCCGGGCACCGCGGATGCGCGAGAGTGGGCGCGTGCGCACCGTGACCGCCGACCTCATCGCCTCGGCCGCAGCCCGTGCCGGCGGGGAGCCCCGTGTCGTGACCAGTGGCAACGCCGCCGTGCCATGGCGCCTGCTCCGCCTGCTCGACGAGTCGGTCGAGCGCTACCGGCTGCACCAGCTGAACGCGCCGCACGGCATACCGGCCCGTGAGGGGGTCGTCCACGAGACCTGCTTCGTCGGCGTTGGGATGCGGCGCAGCCCGCGCCTGTCCTACGTGCCGGCGCGGCTGTCGCAGGTGCCGCTGCTCTACAGCCAGACGCTGCGCCCCGACATCGTGCTGGTGCACACCTCCGCGCCGCACGGCGGCCGGGTCTCCCTGGGGATCTCGGTCAACGTGCTCCCCGCGGCGATCGAGGCGGCCAGGGCGCGCGGCGGTGTCGTGCTCGCCCAGGTGAACCGGCAGATGCCCTACACCTTCGGCGACGGGGAGCTCGACCTCGACCTCTTCGACGGGGTCCTGGAGACCGACGAGCTGCCCGGCCCGCCGCACCCCGTGTCCGTGCCGGACGACGCGGCCTGCCGGATCGGCGAGCTGGTCGCGGCACGCATCGGCGACGGCGCCACGCTCCAGATGGGCATCGGCGAGGTGCCAGACGCGGTGCTGCCCGGGCTCGTGAGCCGGCGTGGCCTGCGGGTGTGGAGCGAGATGTTCAGCGACGGGGTCCTGGCGCTGGACCGGGCCGGCGCGCTCGACGCCGACCAGCCGCTCATCGCCTCCTTCGCGATCGGCACCCCGGAGCTCTACGCGTGGATGGACCGCAACCCGCGCGTGCGGCTGCTGCGCACCGAGGTGACCAACTCCCCGGCGCGGATCGCGCAGAACCCGGCCATGACGAGCATCAACACCGCCCTGCAGGTCGACCTGTTCGGCCAGGCCAACGCCTCCCGCATCAACGCGCGGATCCACTCCGGCTTCGGAGGGCAGACCGACTTCGTCGTCGGCGCGCTGCACTCGCCCGGTGGCCAGGCGTTGATGGCGCTTCGCTCGTGGCACCGCAAGGCCGACGTCTCCACGATCGTGGCGATGGTGGAGGAACCGGTGACGTCGTTCCAGCACACTGCGGTGGTCACCGAGCAGGGGACGGCCCAGATCTTCGGCGTCGACGAGCGCATCCAGGCCGCGCACCTGATCGACCACGCTGCCCACCCCTCGGTGCGCGAGGAGCTGCGCGAGGAGGCCGTCGCGCTCGGGCTGGGATGACTCGGCCGACAGCTCAGGCGGCGCGGCGGTCGTAGACCTTCCCGACGGCGAAGAGCATCGCGAGGACGATGCCGAACGCGAGGTAGCCGTAGACGAGCAGGCCGACGACCGTGAGGCCGAAGATCAGGACCTCGACGATGGTGCGCGCCGGCTCACCGAGGTGCCGCGGCGCGCGCGGGGCGATGAAGGTGCCCCAGATGGCCGCGGCCGCAAGGGGCAGCGCGATCCCGGCCACGATCGAGAGCAGCAGGCTGTCGAACATCGCCGCGCCGATGAAGGCCAGTGCGGCCAGGAGCACGAGCTCGCTGAGGAACCGCACGCCAGCCAGCAGGCCGATGCTGGGGGTCTGCTCCTGGGTCACGAGACCTCCTCGGTCGAAGCGAGCACCGGTGCCCCGACCAGGTCTGCCCCGGCCTCGCGCAGCTGCTCCAGTGCCGCAGCGGTCGTCGCGGGGGCGACGCCGGCGGTGAGGTCGAGCAGCACGCGGGTGTCGAAGCCCTCGTCCAGCGCGTCGAGCGCGGTGGCCCGCACGCAGTGGTCGGTGGCGATGCCGACGATGTCGACCGACTCGATCGCCCGGTCGCGCAGCCAGTCGCCCAGGCCGACCCGGTGGTCGGCGGACTCCACGGTGCTGCCCTCGAACCCGCTGTAGGCCGCCGCGTGCAGACCCTTGCGGAAGATTGCCTCGACGTGCTCGAACGCCCGCTCCGCGCCGGGGTGGAACAGCGCGCCGTCACTGCCGACGCGGCAGTGCACCGGCCAGGTGTCCACGAAGTCGGGGTGGTCGGAGAAGTGCGCGCCGGGGTCCTCGTGCCAGTCGGCGGTCGCCACGATGGCTCCGTAGTCGTCGGCGTGGGCGACCACGTGGTCGCTGATGCGGCGGGCCACGTCGGCGCCGCCGGGCACGGGCAGCGAGCCGCCCTCGCAGAAGTCGTTCTGCACGTCGACCAGGATCAACGCGCGCGACAGGTCCGCACTCATGCTGAAACGCTAACCCGGTAACCGGACATGACGTGTCAGGTAGCGGGAAACGACACGCGGGGGACCGATGGCGACGCGCGAGGCACGCTTCGAGGAGCTGTTCGCGCGGACCCGGTCCGCGCTGATGGGGTATGCCGTGCGCCGGGTCGGCGACCCGGCCGACGCCGCGGACGTGGTCGCCGAGACCTACCTCGTGGCCTGGCGCCGGCTCGACGAGGTGCCGCCGGGGGAGGAGACCCGGCTGTGGCTCTTCGGCGTCGCCCGCCGGGTGCTGGCCAACCACCAGCGCGGGGAACGGCGCCGGCTCGCGCTTGCCGACCGGCTGCGAGAGGACCTGTCGGGGTGGTCGCCCGAGCCGTCCACCGGGGAGGCCGACGCGGTGGGCCGGGCCATGCGTCGGCTCTCGGCGGACGACCGCGAGCTGTTGACGCTGGTCGGCTGGGAGGGCCTGTCCCGCGACGAGGTCGCCGTCGCGCTCGGCGTCACCCGCGCCGTGGTCCGCTTGCGGCTGCACCGTGCCCGGGGCCGGCTGGCGGCAGCTCTGCGGGTGGAAGGCGTTGACCTGCAACGGTGTTCGGTGACCGGACATGTTCCTGGTGGTAGGGCGAACGCCCACCCCGACCTGAAGGAGGCGTGATGGACCGCGACGAGGCGATGCAGGTGCTGCGTGCGGCAGCCCTGGCCACCGATGCCGAGGTCTCCCGCCGGGTCGGCCAGCGGACGCTCGACGTCCTGCGCGAGGGGATCACCATGAGCAGCACCACCGAGGCACCTGTCACCGTCCCGCCCAACCGCCGGCGGCGACGCCTCACCCGCGGGGCCGTCGCGGGCCTGGCCGGGCTGGTCCTGGCCGGGGGAGGCGCAGCCGCATGGGCGGCATACACCGGGGGCCACGAGACCACGGGAATCGACTGCGTCAGCAAGGCCAACGACGCGATCATCCCTGCTGTCAGCGGCGACCCCGTCGCGGACTGCACCGCGATGTGGCGGCGCGAGGGGGTGACCGTGCCGGACGGCCTCAAGGCCTACGACGACGGGAAGTCCATCGTCGTCCGCCTGGACGGCACCGTGCCGGACGGGACGCGGGCCCTGCCGGGCGGGGTGGTCCAGGACGCGGCCGTCATCGAGCTCGGCGCGAGCCTGGAGGACCGGGTCGACGGGATGCGCGGCCAGTGCCTCGACGCCTCGCGCGGGCGGGCCTGGGTGACCGGAGAGCTGCAGCGGCTCCACCTGCGCGGTTGGCGGGTGTCGGTCGACGGCTCCCGGCCGCCGACACCGACGGCGTGTGCGGAGGGGCTCGCCGACGCGGACAGGCATACCGTGACCGTCATCGGTGGACCGCCCTCAGCGGACCCGGGAGACCCGTCCGTGGCCTTCACCCGGGCGCTGCGGACCCGGATCAGCGGCGCGTGTGTCTCCCTCCCGGCCGCCGAGCGGATCGTGCGTCAGGCGGCGGGCGGCACCACCGCCGCGAACGGGATGCAGGTCACCGTGCTGGCCGACCCGACGGCGTCGTGCACCAGGGTCGACGCCGTCGTCGGTGGAGCGTGGATGGTGACCCTCCACGGGCCGCAGGTGGTGCGGAAGTAGGGCTCAGGCCTCGTAGACGGTGGGGATCGCAGGCTCGCCGCGGGACAGCTGCAGCGCCCTGGCAGGAAGCTCGGCGCGCGACTGCTCGTGGCGGGCCCGCGCCTGCTCCAGGGAGGTCACGCCTACCACGTCGCCGTCACGGACCAGCTCGACCAGCAGCGCGCGGTCGTCGCCGTCGTCGACCGGCATCTCGCCGACGCCGATCACCTCGGCCTCGGCGACGCCGGCGGTATTGCGCCGGCGCAGCGCCCACTTGCGGCCGGCCACCGTGGCCTTGTCCTTGCTCTTCTTGGCGACCCCGACCATCTCGCCGGTGGCGTCCTCGCGGGCGACGAGCTTGTAGACCAGGCCGGCGGTGGGGGCACCGGACCCGGTCACCAGGGAGGTGCCCACGCCGTAGGCGTCGACCGGCGCCGCGGCCAGGGCAGCGATGGCGTGCTCGTCCAGGTCGGAGGTCACCACGATGCGCGTGCCGGTCGCCCCGAGTGCGTCGAGCTGCCGGCGCACCTCCCTGGCCTGGGCCAGCAGGTCCCCGGAGTCCAGGCGCACGGCGCCCAGCTCGGGACCGGCGACCTCGACGGCGGTGCGCACCGCCGTGGCCACGTCGTAGGTGTCCACCAGCAGCGTCGTGCCCTTGCCCAGGCTGGCGACCTGCGCCTCGAACGCCTCGCGCTCACTGTCGTGCAGGAGGGTGAACGCGTGGGCGCTGGTGCCCGTGGTCGGCACGCCGAACTCCCGGCCCGCCTCAAGGTTGCTGGTCGCGGCGAAGCCGGTCACGTAGGCAGCGCGTGCCGCGGCCACCGCAGCGTCCTCGTGGGTGCGGCGCGACCCCATCTCGATGCACGGCCGGCCCTCGGCGGCGCCCGTCATCCGCGAGGAGGCCGCGGCGACGGCGCTGTCGTGGTTGAGCACCGAGAGCACCAGCGTCTCCAGCAGCACCGCCTCGGCGAAGGTCCCCTCGACGACGAGCAGCGGCGACCCGGGGAAGTAGCACTCGCCCTCGGCGTAGCCGTGGATGCTGCCGGAGAACCGGTATGCCGCGAGGTAGGCCAGCGTGTCCTCGTCCACGACCCCTGCGGTGCGCAGGCGCTCGATCTCGGCCTCCCCGAAACGGAAGTCGGCCAGGTCCTGCAGCAGCCGGCCGGTGCCCGCGACGACGCCGTAGCGCCGACCGTCCGGCAGGCGCCGGGCGAAAACCTCGAAGACGCAACGCCGTCCAGCTGCGCCGCTGCGCAGGGCAGCCTGCAGCATGGTCAGCTCGTAGTGGTCGGTGAGCAGGGCGGTACTCGTCACGACGAGCAGCCTAGAGTGGAGGTCGTGTCCATCGCCCCCGTGGAGCAGGAGCTCACCGACCTCGCCGAGGAGTCCGACCTCGACCGCCCGTGGATCACCCTCGTGTGGAACGACCCGGTGAACCTGATGTCCTACGTCACCTACGTCTTCCAGAGCTACTTCGGCTACTCCCGCGAGAAGGCCGAGAAGCTCATGCTCGACGTGCACCAGAAGGGCAGGGCCGTGGTGTCGACCGGACCACGGGAGAAGATGGAGCACGACACCGAGGCCCTGCAGGGCTACGGGCTGTGGGCGACCTTCCAGAAGGACGAGTGAGTGGCGACCGCGTTCAAGCGCAAGGGTGAGCGCTTCGTCGCCCGCCTCGACGACCTCGAGCGCGAGGTCGTCGTCGGCCTCATGCAGCAGGTGCTCGAGCTGGTCGAGCCCGAAGGGGTGGAGGCCACCGGCGACGCGTTCGAGGACCTCGTCGCCACCATCGGCGTGCCGCGACTGGACGAGGCGGGGCCGGTCGAGGAACCGGAGGACCCGGCCCTGGCCCGGCTGCTGCCCAGCGGCAACCGGCAGGACGACGCGGTGGCCTCGGAGTTCCGCCGGCTGACCGAGCACGGGCTGCGGGAGCGCAAGGCAGCCAACCTCGAGGCGGCCATCGACGCGCTGACGGGGGCGACGGGGGACAAGGTCACCCTCGACCGGTCCCAGGCGCAGGCCGTGGTCGTGGCGCTCACCGACGTGCGGCTGGTGCTGGGGGAGCGCCTCGGCCTGCGGACCGACGAGGACGCCGACGCCCTGGTCGAGCGGCTGGAGCAGGCGGGGGAGCAGGACATCGAGACGATGCTCGCGGCCTACTACGACTTCCTCACCTGGCTGCAGGAGTCACTGACGCTGGTGCTGATGGGCTGACGTCCTCCAGGGCGTCCTCCGGTGCGCCGTCCAGCGTGCCTTCCCCGCTGAGCCGCTCCGGGCGCGGCACGCCGGCGAACGGGGACAGGGTGAACCATCGCGGCACCGCCCGACGCAGGGCCTCCGGTCCGTCGACCTCCAGCCCGCCCGACCGCACCGCGTCCGACCACGGGACCTCCCCGCGCCAGACGTCGACCAGCCGGCGCAGGCTCGCGGTGACCCGCACGGCCACGTCGAACCCGGGGTCGACGTCGCACACGTCGGTCTCGGCGGCGGTGATGACCAGCCACCAGTCCCGGGCGCCCCTGGCCGCGTCGGGGAAGCGGAACTGCACGACGGTGCGGCCGGCCGGGACGGCGTCGGGGTCGACATGCCGGTGCATGTCCCACAGCAGCAGCTTGGGGTCGAGGTCCGCGTCGCCGATCTCGGGCACCCACCGCACGCCCCAGACGCCGAGCGCCTCCACCACCGGGCGCAGCTCCGCACCGGCCGGGGTCAGCACGTAGCGCACCTCGGTGCCGTCGACCTGCCTCGTCAGCACACCCGCCCGCTCCAGCTCGTGCAGCCGCCGGGACAGCAGGGTCGGTGACATCCGCGGCAGGCCGCGGCGCAGCTGGTTGAAGCGGTCGCTGCCCATGAGCAGCTCGCGCACGAGCAGCAGCGTCCAGCGCTCGTCGAGCAGCTCCATGGCCTTCGCGACGGGGCAGAACTGGTGGTAGGACGAGCCCACCCCCGCAGGCTAGGCCGCACCCGGGCGGGCGACCAGCCCCAGGAAGGCGGCAGAGCGCGGTACAGATCTCGTACTAGGAGCGGGGCGCGCGTGTTCCTAGCGTCGTTCGCGTGGAACCGCCACGGCAGGGGACGACTTCGCAAGGAGCACGACATGACGACAGCGACCGACGCGGTGCAGGCCGACCGCGAGCTGAAGGCCCGCCACCGGGCCATGTGGGCCCTGGGTGACTACCCGTCCCTGGCGACCGAGATCATCGCCGAGCTGGGACCGACCCTTGTGCGGGCCTGCGGCATCGGCCCCGGCGACCGGGTGCTCGACGTGGCCGCCGGGTCGGGCAACGCCGCCATCCCCGCCGCGCTCGGCGGCGCCCAGGTGGTGGCGAGCGACCTGACCCCCGAGCTGTTCGAGACCGGGCGTCGCGCGGCGGCCGCGCAGGGCGCGCAGCTGCAGTGGCGCGAGGCGGACGCGGAAGCCCTGCCGTTCGCCGACGGCGCGTTCGACGTGGTGATGTCCTGCGTCGGGGTGATGTTCGCCCCGCACCACCAGGCCGCCGCCGACGAGCTGGTCCGGGTCTGCCGCCCTGGTGGCACGATCGGGCTGCTCAGCTGGACCCCGGAGGGCTTCATCGGCCGGATGTTCGCCACGATGAAGCCGTATGCCCCCGCCCCGCCGCCGGGCGCGCAGCCGCCGCCGCTGTGGGGCAGCGAGGAGCACGTGCGGGCGCTGCTCGGCGACCGGGTGAGCGGGATCGAGCTGCGCCGGCAGCGGCTGCGGGTGGACCACTTCGCCACGCCCGAGGAGTTCCGCGACTACTTCAAGGCCCGCTACGGCCCGACGATCGCGACCTACCGGGCGATCGCCGACGACCCGGAGCGGGTGGCCGCCCTCGACCATGACCTGACCGAGCTGGCCCGGCGTGAGCCGGTCAGCGAGTGGGAGTACCTCCTGGTCACCGCTCGCCGCGCCTGACTCCGCGTTGGGCCACGCCTGAGGGTTGTCGGGGTCAGAGTCAACAACCCTCAGGCTTTGTCCACATGGGGGCCTCGCCGGGTCGCACCATCCACAGGGTGAGGGTGTGTGGTGTCCTCCCGGCGCCGACGCCGGGAAGATCCGGTCGCGTCGCTGGCGGCGGCTCCAGCGCGGCGTCTACCTCACCCATCGGGGCGAGACGTCATGGCCGGCCCGGGTGAGCGCTGCCCCGCTGGCCTGTGGGGACGGCGCCGCCGCCTCCCATGAGACGGCGGCCCGCCTGCTTGGCCCTGTCGACAGTGACCCGCACGTCCTGCGTCGGCGATGACGAGGGAGGGGCGGAGAGCACCCTCTGAGGTGAGATGGGTCCGGGACGTCGAGCGGCCACATGGTCTGCCCTCGGCCGTCCGTCAGCGACGGCGTCTTTCGCGACCGCCACCGGGACAACGAGGCTGCGGTCGAAGGGTGGGTGACCCTTCGCTTCGGCTGGGCGGCGGTCACCGGGGAGCCGGGTGAGACCCGCGCGAGACCTGACGGCGGTGCTGGCGCTGCGGGATGGGAGGGCCTGCTGACACGCTGCGGTTCGGCATGTCGACTCACCCGCACCGCCTGAGGGGAGAGTGTGAGGGCTATGACACCGAAAAATCTTCACCCTGCGGGGAACGCGGCCGCCGGTGTGACGGAGGTGACGCCGGAAGGCGGCAAGTCGTCACGTGACCGCGTTTAACCTCGAAAGGTGACAGATGCACCCATCGGGATATTCGACAGCGGCTACGGCGGGCTGACCGTCGCGCGTGCCGTGCTCGACCAGCTCCCGCATGAGTCCGTCATCTACCTCGGCGACACCGCCCGGCAGCCCTACGGCACCAAGCGCATCGCCGACGTGCGGGCCTACGCCCTGGAGTGCATGGACCGGCTGGTCGACCGCGGCGTGAAGATCCTCGTCATCGCCTGCAACACCGCCTCGGCGGCGATGCTCCACGACGCCCGGGAGCGCTACGACGTCCCCGTGGTCGAGGTGATCCGACCCGCCGTGCGCCGGGCGGTTGCCGCCACCCGCAACAACCGCGTCGGCATCATCTCCACGGCCGCCACGCACCAGAGCCACGCCTACGTCGACTCCTTCGCCGCCGCCCCGCAGATCCACGTGACCAGCCAGCCCTGCCCCAGGTTCGTCGAGTTCGTCGAGTCCGGCGTCACCTCGGGCCCGGAGCTGCTGCAGGCCGCCCACGACTACCTCGAGCCGGTGGCCGCCCACGGCGTCGACACCCTCATCCTCGGCTGCACGCACTACCCGCTGCTGACCGGCGTCATCTCCTACGTCATGGGTGAGGACGTCACCCTCGTCTCCTCCGCCGAGGAGACCGCCAAGGACGTCTTCCGCACACTCGCTGACCGCGGTGCCCTGCGCCCCGACGACCTGCCGCCGCCCGCGCACGAGTTCCTCACCACCGGGGACCCGCTGGAGTTCGAGCGGCTCGCCCGACGCTTCCTCGGCCCGGAGGTCGTCTCCGCCCATGCCGCGGAGGTGGCGTCCTGATGAAGCTGACCATCATCGGCTGCTCCGGCTCGTTCGCCGGCCCGACCTCGCCGGCCTCGAGCTACCTGGTCCAGTCCGAGCACGAGGGCCGCACCTGGAACCTCGTCCTCGACCTCGGCAACGGCGCGCTCGGTGCCCTGCAGCGGCACATCGACCCGCGCGACATCGACGCCGTCGTGCTCTCCCACCTGCACCCCGACCACTGCATCGACCTGTGCGGGCTCTACGTGGTGCAGCGCTACCACCCCGAGGGTGCGGCCAAGACCCCGCTGCCCGTCCACGGGCCCACCGGCACCGGCCCGCGGATGACCGAGGCCTACGGGCTGGACGAGCCGGATGCGATGGCCGCCGAGTTCGACTACCGCGACCTGCAGGAGCGCATGCCGGTGCAGGTGGGCCCGTTCACGGTCACGCCGTACCGCGTGAACCACCCGATCGAGGCCTACGGCCTGCGGGTCGAGGCCGACGGTGCGGTCCTGGCCTACACCGGCGACACCGACAGCTGCGACGCGCTCAAGCCCCTGATGTCGGGCGCCGACCTGGTCCTGGCCGACGCCGCCTTCGTCGACGGCCGCGACGACGTCGAGGGCATCCACCTCTCCGGCAGCCGCGCCGCGCAGGCGGCACTCGACGCCGGCGGGGTGCGGCGCCTCATGCTCACCCACATCCCGGCCTGGAACGACCCGGAGGTATGCCGCGCCCAGGCTGCCGGGGTCTGGCCCGGTGAGGTGGAGCTGGCGGTGCCGGACACGGCATACGAGCTGTGAGTCCTCTCGCCTAGCCTTGGGCGCATGACTCGACACGACGGCCGCGCCAAAGACCAGCTGCGCGACATCCGGATCACCCGCAACTGGCTCGACCACGCCGAGGGAAGCGTCCTCGTCGAGTTCGGCCGCACGCGGGTGCTGTGCGCGGCGTCGTTCACCGAGGGCGTGCCGCGCTGGCGCAAGGGCAGCGGCGAGGGCTGGGTGACGGGGGAGTACGCCATGCTGCCGCGGGCGACCAACACCCGCTCCGACCGGGAGTCGGTGCGCGGCAAGATCGGCGGCCGCACCCACGAGATCAGCCGCCTGGTCGGCCGCAGCCTGCGCGCCGTGGTCGACACGAAGGCGTTGGGGGAGAACACCATCGTCCTCGACTGCGACGTGCTGCAGGCCGACGGCGGCACGCGCACCGCGGCGATCACCGGGGCCTACGTCGCGCTCGCCGACGCCATCGAGTGGGCCCGCCGCGAGGGTGCGGTCAAGGCCAGCGCGCAGCCGTTGAAGGGCTCGGTGGCCGCGATCAGCGTGGGCATCGTCGACGGCACGCCGGTGCTGGACCTGGACTACATCGAGGACTCCGGCGCCGACACCGACATGAACGTCGTGATGACCGGCGACGGCCGGATCATCGAGGTGCAGGGCACCGCTGAGGCCGAGCCGTTCGACCGGGCCCAGCTCGACCAGCTGCTCGACCTCGCGGGCGCCGGCTGCGCCGAGCTGACCAAGCTGCAGCAGGTGGCGCTGGCCGGGGGTGCCGCGTGACGCGGCTCGTCCTGGCCACCCGCAACGCGCACAAGGTCCGTGAGCTGGACCAGATCCTCGACGGCCTCGTTGAGGAGCTGGGCCTGGAGGTCGTCGGGCTCGACGACTACCCGGAGATCCCCGACGTCGTGGAGTCGGGCGTGACCTTCGCCGAGAACGCCACCCTCAAGGCGGTCGCCGTCGCCAAGGCCACCGGCCTGCCCGCCATCGCCGACGACTCCGGCCTGGCCGTCGACGTGCTCGGCGGCTCGCCCGGCGTGTTCAGCGCCCGCTGGGCCGGCCGTCACGGCGACGACCGGGCCAACCTGGAGCTGCTGCTGGCCCAGCTCGGCGACGTGCCCGACGACGAGCGCGCCGCGGCGTTCGTCTGCGCGGCCGTGCTGGCGCTGCCCTCCGGCGAAGTGGTCGTTGAGGAAGGCCGTATGCCGGGTCGCCTCGCCCGGGAGCCCCGCGGCACGAACGGGTTCGGCTACGACCCGATCCTCGTCGTGGAGGACGGCCGGACCGCCGCCGAGCTGAGTCCGGAGGAGAAGAACTCGATCTCCCACCGGGGCATCGCGTTCCGCGCACTGGCGCCGCACGTGCGCCTGGCGCTGAAGCGGACCGCCGGCACCAACCGTTAGCGAGGCGTCACCGGCCAATCCACACCGGCGCCGGCCGCGAATGACAGGCTGTGAGGGTGAAGCGAGCTCGTCCTGCCTTGGCCGGGGTGATCGCCGGTGCCGTCACCCTGGGCGTCGCCGAGCTGGTCGCCGGCTTCATGGTCCGGGCCGGCCTGTCCTCGGGGACGCCGTCGCCGGTGGTGGCCGTGGGCGGTGCCTTCGTCGACCGCACCCCGCCGTGGCTGAAGAACGTCGCGGTGAGCTCGTTCGGCACCCACGACAAGGTCGCCCTGTTCGTGGGCATCGCCGCGGTCCTGACCGCGCTGTGCGCGGTGCTGGGCGCGGTCGGTGCGACCCGGCGTACGGCCGGCCTGGTGGGGTTCGTCGTCCTCGGCGCAGTCGGCGCCGCGGCCGTGCTGTCCCGGCCGCACGCGGCGCCGCTAGACGTGCTGCCCACGTTCGCCGGGGTGCTGGCCGGGCTGTGGGCGCTGAACACGTTGTGGGGCCTGACCGCCCGCGCCGAGGAGGCCGGCGCCGAGTCGCGCGGCTTCGAACGGCGCAGGCTGCTCGTCGGCGGGGCCGGCCTGGCGGCCGTTGCCGCGACCGCGGGGGCGCTGGGCAGGGCGGTCGGCGGGGCGGGCAGCAGCGCCGCGGCGGCCCGGGCCAAGGTCGCCGTGCCGCCGGTGGCCAACCCGGTGACCGTGCCCGCCGCGGCCGACCTCAAGCTGCCGGGCATCACGCCCTACGTGGTGCCCAACGTCGACTTCTACCGCATCGACACCGCCCTGGTCGTGCCGCAGGTCGACACGGCCGGGTGGAAGCTGCGCGTGCACGGCCTCGTCGGCGAGGAGGTGACGATCACCTGGGACGAGCTGCTCGCCAAGCCGATGAAGCAGGCGCTCGTCACGTTGACCTGCGTGTCCAACGAGGTCGGTGGTGACCTGGCCGGCAACGCGGTGTGGACCGGCTGGCCGATCCGGGAGCTGCTGGCGATGGCCCGGCCGGACCAGACCGCCGACATGGTGCTGTCCACGAGCGTCGACGGGTTCACTGCCGGGACGCCGCTGACGGCTCTCACCGACGAGCGCAACGCGCTGCTCGCGGTGGCGATGAACGGCGAGCCGCTGCCGGTGGAGCACGGCTTCCCGGTGCGGATGGTGGTGCCCGGCCTCTATGGGTACGTCTCGGCGACAAAGTGGGTCGTGGACCTGAAGGTGACGCGGTTCGCCGACGACGTCGGCTACTGGACCCCCCGGGGCTGGTCGGCCAAGGGACCGGTCAAGACCGAGTCCCGCATCGACGTGCCGCGCTCGGGTGACCAGGTCAAGGCGGGCCGGGTGGCCGTGGCGGGCGTGGCGTGGGCGCAGCACCGCGGCATCGACACGGTCGAGGTGCGCATCGACGACGGGCCGTGGCAGACGGCGCGGCTGGCGGCCGAGCCGACGATCGACTCGTGGCGGCAGTGGGTGCTGGAGTGGGACGCCCCGAAGGGCAACCACCGGATCACGGTGCGCGCCACGGACGCCGACGGCCAGGTCCAGACCCAGCAGGAGGCCCCGCCCGAGCCCGACGGTGCGACCGGCTGGCACAGCATCACCGTCACCGTCGCCTGACCGCCGGAACTACTCCTCGCGGACGATGACACCCCCCGGCGGCGGCGCCACGATCCGCAGATGGCACCGCACCAGCAGACGATCATCCCGCCGCGCACGTTCGACCTGCAGGGTTTCACCGCGGCGGTCAGGGCCAAGGACGCCGACCGGTGGTCGGACTACTTCGACGAGGACGCGGAGTGGCTGGAGTTCCGGCACGACCAGCCGCCGTCGCACCCGCACCGCATGCAGGGCAACATCGCCATCCACGCCGGGCTGCGCTCGGTCTGCGCGGGGGACTACGGCATGGAGGTGGAGGACACCGCGATGAGCGGGTCGAACGTGTGGTTCCGGCTCGTGCTCACCCGGCCAGACGGCAGCCGCGTGCTCGAGCACGTGCACCTCGCCCTCGCGGACAACGGCCTGATCCACCGCCAGACCGACATCGAGGCCTGGGACCTGACCTGAGCGGTCCCGGGCCGACGCGGCCGGGGCGGACGCGGCCAACTCGGCCCTCCGGCATACCGTCCCCGGCGTGCACAGGGCTGGGCCGGTCGGGCACGAAGCCCGGCCGGCCCAGGATGCCTCGTCTCACGCGGGACGAGGCTGGATCGGCGCGGCCGGACCCATGGCCGCACCGTGACGGCGCAGGCGGAACGCCAGCGCCAGCTCACCGATGCCGAGCACGACAAGCCACAGCCCGGTGACCCACGCCAGGGCGGCGAGGGAGACCCCGGGCCAGGCCACGAGGACGATGCCGGCGAGCACGCTGAGCACGCCGAGCATGGCGTGGGTGCCGCGGTACTCGGCGCCGTGGTCGGTGATGGCGACGAAGACCTCGATCATGCCGTGGATGATCCAGTAGATGCCGAGCACCAGCGCCAGCGTCAGCACGGTCAGGCCGAGGTGGCGAATCGCCCAGACGCCCACGATCACCGAGAGCACGCCCAGCAGCGCGAGCATGGTCCGTGTGCCGCCGCTCTCCTCGGTGCGTGCCAGGCCCTCGACGAAGCGGATGATGCCGGCGACGACGAGCTGGATGCCGAACAGCAGCGCCAGGACGACGACCGTCTTGCCGGGCCAGATCATCGCGAGCACACCGACGACGACCGTGACGGCGCCGAAGATGCCGACCAGGATCGCCGACCCGCGGCTGACCGACTCCAGCCGCGCCTGCGCGGTGTCCATCATGTTGCCCTGGTTGGACATTGACTGCTCCCTTCCCGCGGGCGCGTGCCGCCCGACGCCTCTCACTCCTCGTCCGGCTGCACCGGTGCCCGCAAGGCCTTGGTGCGCGCGTGTTCCTTCTTGCTTGCGATGCGAGCGTCGTCCGACTCGTGGCTGGGCTCCCCCGGCCAGCGGTCCGGCGGAGCGGGTTCGAGCGCCTCGCGCAACAGGTGCACCAGGCGTTCCCGGGCCGCCACGCGGTTCTCCCACTGGGACCGGTGCTCATGGGCCTGGATGACCAGCACCCCGTGGTGCAGCCGCGGGCTGAGGTACTCCTCGACCTGGCGGCGCTGGTCCTCGCTGAGGGAGCGGGCGTCCGGCACGTCGAAGCGCAGCTCGACCTTGGCCGAGGTGGTGTCCACGCCCTGCCCGCCGGGACCGGTCGAGCGGGAGAAATGCTCCTGCAGGTCCTCGTCGCGCAGCCGCAGACCGTCGGGCAGCCCCGGTGCGGGGTGGATGAACAGGTCCTCTCCGGGGTGTCCGGTGTACGTGCTCACGCAGCCAGTCTTCGCCGGCCCTGACCGCTCGGACAGGGACTTCGTCCCCTGTCCCGGCTCAGCCGTCCTGCACGCGACCGCGCAGCGACTTGGTCTCGCCGCGGCGCCGCTTGCCCTCCAGGCGTCGCCGTTGCGATCCCTTCGTGGGGCGCGTCGCGCGCCGCGACGCGGGGGGAGGGGCGAGCCCCTCCAGCAGGTATGCCGCGAGCCTCGCCCGGGCAGCCGCGCGGTTCTGGCGCTGGGCGCGGTGCTCCGAGGCGGTGACGACCAGCTCGGTGCCCACGAGCCGGGTTGCCAGGGCACCGAGCAGGCGGGTGCGCTGGTCGTCGGTGAATGCGGCGGAGGCGGCGACGTCGAAGCGCAGCTCGACCCGGCTGTCGGTGGTGTTGACGCCCTGGCCGCCGGGTCCGGAGGAGCGGCTGAACCGCTCGCGCAGCTCGGCCGCCGGGACGGCCAGTGGCTGCCGGACGCCGGGCGCCGGCCCGACCACCAGGTCCTCGCCGGGGTCCCCCCGATGCGTTCTCACGCCCGGCATTCTGCCTGCACGAGCCGGCGAAAGGTGAGCCAATCGGCGCCCGCCGCGGCGGAAGGGGTGCAAGGATCCGAGGGTCACACCGGACGCCCGACCCGTGGCGTCCCAGCAGCACGGCCAGGGGGCACCCTGGCGTGTCTCGCGCCGGACATGAGGAGACGTGATGGTGTCACTGGATGCTCTCGACCCGCTGGGTGGAGCACCGACCGGCTTCAAGCTCTTCTTCGCTGCCGTGGTCACGCTGATCGTGCTGGGCTTCGTGGCGATGCTCGCGACGGCGGCCTATCGGGCCCGGGCTGCCAGGCGGGCCGGCCTGGACCCCCTGGCGGGTGACATCCAGCTCGCCGGTCAGCTCCGGAAGTCCGCCCTGCTGGCACCAGCCGGCGAGGAGAGGACCACGGAGCAGCGCCTGGCCGAGCTGGACGCGCTGCACCGGTCCGGCGCGATCAACGCCGAGGAGCGGGAGGCCCAGCGGGCCCGGATCCTGTCCGACCTGTGAAGGTCGGCCGAAGAGCGACCTCGGTGCGGTGAGCGCACTCTGACTGAGCCGGCCTACGGGTGTCCGGCGAGGCACGGCATACAAGGGGTGCGCGATGGTCCGCTGGGTGTTCTTCGACCTGGACCAGACCCTGTGTGACTTCGCGACGACGATGCGCCGCGCGTTGGACTCCGCGCTGGGCGAGCTGCAGCGCCGGCTGCCGGCAGGCGCGGCCGCCGGGCTCACCGTCGAGGACCTGCGCGCCGCCCGGGACGAGGTGACGGCCAGCGCCTCACTACCTGCGTTGCCGGTTCGCCGACCCCGTGGTCTACCCCGATGTCCGACCGGCGCTCGACGCGCTGGCGCCTCGTCACCGTCTGGGCGTGGTCAGCAACGGCAACAGCTACCCGCACACCCTGGGGCTCGGGCACTTCCGTGAGGTCTTCCTCGCGCAGCACGTCGGGCTGCGCAACCCCGATCCCGCGCTCTATGCCCATGTGGCGCGCGAGGTCGGCGCGCGGCCCGAGGCGCTGGTGATGGTGGGCGACCCGGTCGGGCAGGACGTGCTTGCCGCCCGTGAGGCCGGCTGGCAGGCGGTCTGGGTCAACCGGGAGGGTCGCGAGGTGCCGCCGGAGGTGACCTCGTCGGTCGCCGACCTGCGCGACCTCGAGGACCTGCTCCGCGACGGGTGACGCCTGCTGCCGGCTGGGCCGGGTTCAGCCAGGCGGGGTGTCCGGTTGCAGGGGTGGCTCGACGGGAGGGACCGGGTCCCGCCCTGGCCCGGGCGGCTCGGGTGACGGCGCCGGCGGCGTCGGCGGCTTCGGGCCTGGCAGCGTGGGCTTGGGCGGGTCGTTCGGCGGGATGGTGGCCTGAGGGATCAGGGACATGTCATCGCCTCCTTGCCGGACCCGTGCCCGCTGACGGCCCGGCCCAAACGCCGGTTTCGGCGGTGGCCGCGACGGGTACGCCGCGAGCACGCGACCCCAGGAGGAGACACGATGCGACTCGGTTACTTCCTCTCCAGTGAGGAGCACCCGGCACCCGAGCTGGTGCGGCAGGCCCGGATGGCCCAGGACGCAGGGTTCGAGGCGTTGTGGGTCTCGGACCACTTCCACCCGTGGAACGACCAGCAGGGGCAGAGCCCCTTCGTCTGGTCGGTGATCGGGGCGGTCTCCCAGGCGTGCGACCTGCCGCTGACGACGGCCGTGACCTGTCCGACCGTGCGGACCCACCCGGCGGTTATCGCCCAGGCGGCGGCGACCAGCGCGACGCTGATGCCCGGCCGCTTCCACCTCGGCGTTGGCTCGGGTGAGGCGCTCAACGAGCACATCACCGGCGCGAACTGGCCGAGCGCACAGGTGCGTCTGGAGATGCTCGAGGAGGCGGTGGACATCATCCGCCGGCTGTTCTCCGGCGAGCGCGTCTACCACCGGGGCCGGCACTACGTCGTGGACGAGGCCCGCCTCTACAGCCGCCCGGACAAGGCGCCCCCGATCTACGTGTCCGGTTTCGGCCCGCGGGCGATCGAGCTGGCCGCGCGCATCGGGGACGGCTTCATCAGCACCAACCCGCAACCCGACGACCTGGACCACTACCGGCTTCATGGCGGCCGCGGACCGGCCGAGGCGGGGGTGAAGGTCTGTTGGGCGCGTGACGAGGAGTCGGCGGTGGACACGGCCCACCGGCTCTGGTCCAACTCCGGGGTGCCGGGCGAGCTGGCACAGGTCCTGCCGAGTCCCAAGCACTTCGAGCAGGCATCGAGCCTGGTCACCCGGGAGTCCACCGCCTCCTCCGTCGCGTGCGGTCCCGATCCGAAGCGCCACGCCGAGGTGGTGCGCCAGTTCGCCGATGCCGGCTACGACACGCTCTACGTCTCGCAGATGGGGCCGCAGCAGGAGGAGTTCTTCCAGTTCTGGGCCGATGAGGTGCGTCCCCTGCTGGTGGGGTGAGGACGCCCCGGTGACACCGGAGGCCGTGGCCGTGCGGTCAGGCTGCTTCGAGCTCTTCACGCAGGCGGCCGAGCACCCGGCGCAGCCGCCTCGAGACCTGCATCTGGCTGACCCCGAGCCGACGTCCGATCTCCTCCTGGCTCAGCTCGTCCTCGAAGCGCAGTCGCAGCAAGCGCAGGTCCGCAGCGTCCAGGGTCCGCAGCGCGGTCGTCAGGGCCAGCCGCTGGACCACCGTGGCGCTGGGGTCGCCGCCGGGGTCAGGCAGGTCGTCGGCGAGGGCTCGCCGGTGCTCGTCCCTCTTGGCGTCCAGGGAGGTCGGGGAGTAGCAGCCGGGCAGCTCCCGCGCCTCGGCAACCGAGCGCTCGTCGGTGCCGAGCGCGTCGGCGAGCTGCGTGGTGCTCGGCGGGGCCCCGAGGTCCTGCTCCAGGGCGCCGGCGACCGCACGGATGTCGGCATGCAGCTCCTGCAGCCGTCGTGGTGGGCGCACCGCCCAGCCGGCGTCCCGGAAGTGCCTGCGGATCTCGCCGCGGATGGTTGGCCGCGCGAAGGCCAGGAAGCTGTCCCCGGCGCCGGCGTGGAAGCGCTGCGCCGCCTTGACCAGCCCCACCATCGCGACCTGCCGCAGGTCGTCGGGCTCGAGCCCGCGACCGCGGTAGCGGGCGGCGATCGCGCAGGCCACGTCGATGTTGCAGCAGACCACCTCGTCCCGGATCCGGCGGCATACGCGCGGGTCATGTTCGTTGGCCAGCCGGTCGAGCAGCTGGCGGGTCCGGGCCTCGCGGGTCTCGGCCGCGCGGGTGCGGGCTGAGGTGGGCGAGTAGGTGGTCAGCAACGCAGTCATGGTGCATCCCGGGGGAGCAGGGGGTGGGCCGTTGCTGGACCTCACCTGCACCATACCCATGGGGCCGCCGGGCACGGCGCCCTGTCAGCGGCTCATCCGTCGCGTTGGTCCCTGGTGTCCCGGCCGTCAGCCTGGTCACGCGGCTCGATCAGCTCGTCGTAGCGCTTCGGGCCGTCGGTGACCAGGGGCTCCCCGAGGGCGTCACCCCCCTCACGTGCGCCGGTACGCGCGGCCACGCTCGCGGGGTCGGCGATGCCGTCCGCGGGGTCGGGGCGAGTGTAGGCGGCCCCCGCCACGTGGCTCGCGCCGTCGCTGCCGGCCTGCCCGTCCATCCAGGTCGTGGCGTAGTACTGGTACAGGCTCTGCGCGTCGTCGAAGGAGGGCGGCCAGTCCCCGGCAAGTGTCGGCGCCTGCACGACGGTGTCCTTGGCGTAGGGCAGGACGAGGTCGCCGGACTCGACGCGCGCCTCCGAGACTGGGGCGAGGGTGTCGTGCCGGCCCAGCAGGCCGGTGCGGATCCGCAGCCAGGTCCCTTCCTGGCTGTGCTCCTCCGAGAGCACCTCCTCGATGCGGCCGATCTTCTCCCCGTCCTGGGCCCTGGCGGTCATGCCCACCAGGGCGGCCAGCTCGTGCTCCTGCATGCAGGTCACCTCTCTCCTCGGATCGTGGTCTCGCCTCCGTGTGCCCGAAGCGGGGGCGGTTCAACCCGCGGCGTCAGTCCCGCTCCCATGGGGGCTCCTCATCCATCTTGGAGTAGTAGCGCGCCAGGTGTCCCTTGACCCGGGCGACATCGCGCTCGGGCAGGTCGGCGCCTCCGCGGGAGCCCTGCATCACCGCGGCGGCAGCCATCACCCCGCGCGGCACCGCTACCAGACGGCCGTCGACCACGTCGGCCACGAGCAGCTTGTATGCCGTGAAGTTGTCCTTCGCGTCCGCGTCGTACCAGACGTGGGCGTCCCGGTAGCGGGCGTTGGGCTCCTCCTCGGCCCCGGCCCACTTCCGTACGCGCTTCTCCGCGGCGGCACCGTCCCACGCGCGGTCCCGCGCCGCGAGCGGCAGGTCCTGGAACGTCGTCACAGCCATGGCTTGCCTTCCTTCCCATCGGGGTTGACCTGTCTTGCCTGTACCCGAGCGGGCCGGGAGCATGCGGGACGTTTGGGTGTCGTCCGGTCGGGTACGGAGCAGGCACGGCTGACCTGTACGAGAGGGAAGGCAGGTGGGGACATGCCCCGCAAGGACCCGGGACCCAGCGTCAAGGACAAGGACCTCTACGAGTCGCTGCGCGACGACGGCGCCAGTAAGGAGAAGGCCGCCCGCATCGCGAACGCGGCGGCAAACAGCTCGCGGTCGTCGGTCGGCCGCAAGGGTGGCTCGCACGGCGACTACGAGGACTGGACCAAGGACGAGCTCCTGAAGCGAGCGCGCGAGATCGGCATCGAGGGACGGTCCTCCATGAGCAAGGCCGAGCTGGTCACGGCGTTGCGCAACCACTGAACCCCTGCCCCGCCGTACGGCGCGGGCAGGTGCCACATCCGGCTCGACCGAAGGAGAAGTGATGGGCAACGACGACAAGCTCCGCAACAAGGGCGAGGAGATCGGCGGCGCCGCCAAGGAGAAGGTCGGCCAGGCGACCGGCGACCGTGATCTCCAGGCCGAGGGCAAGGGCGACCAGACCAAGGCCAACCTCAAGCAGGCAGGCGAGAAGGTCAAGGACGCCTTCAAGGACTGACCCTCGCCGTCCAGCCGAGGACCGGAGCCACATCGGCTCCGGTCCTCGTGCCTGTCCGGCCCCGGGGCGTGAACGGCTCAGCGGCGAACCCGGCGGTGTGAGGAGTCGACACGCACGGTCCACCCACGACTGTCGCAGTGCTCCAGCAGGGGCACCGCCACCCGGCGGGTCGTGCCGAGCGCCACCCGTGCCTCGCTGAGGGTGAACGGCTGCGGCAGCGCCGCCAGGACCCGCATCGCCCGGGCCGGACCGTCGGGCAGCAGCACCACGTCCTCGCTCAGGCGCAGGAGCCGTCCGGCACGATCGGCTGCCGCCAGCTGCCGGGTCCCCAGGCCCAGCTCCTCCAGGTCGGGGCGCTCCGGCGCGGCGAACGGGTCCGTGCGCAAGCGCTGCTCCAGCTCCTGTAGCCCGGGCTCGGCCGGGCCCAACGACGGCACGACGCCGGGGCGGCTCAGACGGCCGCCGCGCAGCTGGACGCCGGCGGCGTCCGCCAGCCCCGGCACCAGGGAGACGTCCGGAAGGGCCGCCTCGCGTCGGGCGACCTCCGTGGGCACCGCCGGGTCGAGCGGGTGGACCTTGGCCCACTCGTCGACGACGGTCCCGAGGCGCCGCGCCCAGGTCTGCCACGCGTCGTCGTCGACCAGCCACGCGCCCCGGCGGTGGACGCCAGGGGCCAGCGACTCCTGCTCCACGACCGCCCCCAGACCCAGGCCGGTCAGGTCCGACTCCGGCACGGCACCCCGCCGCCGGACCTCGGCGGCCAGGTCCGGTCCTGCGGCCGAGTCGACGAGCTCCAGGGCGCGCTCGCGCGCCGCGCCGCGCCGGCGGAGGCTCGGCGGGTCGACGTCCAGCACCACCACGCCCGCGGCCACAGCGTGCCGGCCGGGGTCACGCAGGATCGCACGGTCCCCGGCCACGAGCGGCAGGGGCCGGGCCAGGGACAGCCGCACGGTGTCGCCGCCCAGGCCCCGCAGGCGCGCCGGCACCGACGCGGTCCCCACGTGCAGCACCAGGTGCGCCGGCAGCGCAGCAGGGTCGCTGGGCAGACGGGCGTCCACGACGTCGGTCTGCCGCCAGGAGCCGGGGGTCAGGAGCGCCTGCCCACGACCGACGTCCTCACGGGCCACGGAGCGCAGGTTGACCGCCACCCGCGCGACGGCCTCGACGTGGTCCTGTGCCTCGCCCAGGCTCTGCAGGCCGCGCACCCGCACGCGCCGGCCGGCGAGCTCGAGCTCGTCGCCGACGTTGACCGTCCCCGCGGGGAGGGTGCCGGTGACGACGGTGCCGCTGCCGCGCACGGTGAAGCTGCGGTCGACCCAGAGCCGGACCCGTGCGGTCGGGTCCGGCGTGGGCAGCCGGTCGGCGACCCGCTGCAGGGCGTCGCGCAGCATGGGGACCCCCGCACCCGTGGCGCCCGAGACCGCGACCGCCTCGACGGCACCGAGGCTGCTGCGGCTCAGACGGTCCCGGGCCTCCTCGGTCGCCGGGCGGGGGTCGGCGAGGTCGCTGCGTGTCACGACCAGCAGGCCGTCGCGCAGGCCGAGCGCGTCGACGGCCGCGAGGTGCTCGGTGGACTGGCGGCGCCACCCCTCGTCGGCGGCGACGACGAACATGACCGCGGGCGCCGGCCCGAGCCCGGCGAGCATGTTGCCGATGAAGCGCTCGTGACCGGGGACGTCGACGAAGGCGAGCATCGCGCCGCCCGGCAGGGCCGTCCACGCGTAGCCCAGGTCGATCGTCATCCCGCGCCGTCGCTCCTCGGCCCACCGATCCGGCTCCATGCCGGTCAGCGCGCGCACCAGGGTGGACTTGCCGTGGTCGACGTGTCCTGCGGTCGCGACGACATGCACTAGAGCAGGACCGCCTCGATCGCCTTGCGCAGCAACGGGTCCGCGCTCTCCGGGACGCACCGGAGGTCGACCAGGCAGCGGTCCCGCTCGACCCGGCACACGACGGCGGGGTCGCCGGCACGCAGCGGCTCCGCCAGGGTGGCGGGCAGCGCGAGCGCCCACCCGGGCAGCGCCACGCCCGGGGCGCCGCCGCCGCCCACGGCGCCGTCGGAGGGCACGACCTGCCCGCCGACCTCGGCTGCGAGCGTCTCGGCCCGCCGCCTCAGAGCGGCCGGGTCCGCGTGCAGGTATCGCGCGGTGGGCGTGAGCGGGCCACGCACCGTGGCCTCCAGTGCGGCAAGGGTCAGCTTGTCGACGCGCAGCGCCCGCGCCAGGGGGTGCCGGCGCAGGCGCTCGACCAGGTCGCCACGTCCGAGGACGAGCCCGGCCTGGGGGCCGCCCAGCAGCTTGTCGCCGCTGCAGGTCACCAGGTCGGCGCCCGCGGCCAGGGTCGAGGCGGCGTCCGGCTCGTCGGGCAGGAGCGGGTCGCGGGCCAGGAGGCCGGAGCCGATGTCGGCCACCACCGGCACGCCGAGACCGCGAAGTTCGCTCACGTCGACGGCGGCGGTGAACCCCTCGACGCGGAAGTTGCTGGGGTGCACCTTGAGGATGCAGCCGGTGTCGGGGCCCACCGCTGTGGCGTAGTCGCGCCGGGACGTGCGGTTGGTGGTACCGACCTCCCTGAGCCGGGCGCCGGTGGACGCGATGAGGTCCGGCAGCCGGAACCCGTCGCCGATCTCGACCATCTCGCCGCGGCTGACGACGACCTCCCGGCCGGCCGCGAGGGCCGTGGTCACGAGGACCAGGGCTGCCGCCCCGTTGTTGACGACGAGGACGTCCTCGGCGGCCGGGACCGCGGCGCGCAGGGCAGCCAGGGTGCCGCGCCCGCGGCGGGCGCGCTGGCCGGTGACCACGTCGTACTCCACGTCCACGTAGCCGGCTGCGGCCCCGATGGCCTCGCGCGCTGCGTCCGACAGCGGCGCCCGCCCGAGGTTGGTGTGCAGCACGACGCCGGTGGCGTTGAGCACCTGCCGCAGGCTGGTCGCGCGTGCGGGAAGGGCCGCCACGGCGGCGTCGGCCACCGCCTCCGGGTCGAGCTCGCCGGTGCGTGCCCGGTCCTGGGCGGTTCGTACGGCCTCCCGGACCGCCGCCTCGCCGAGGGCCGCCCGAGCGGCTTCAAGCCGGGGGTCGGCCAGCACGACGTCGGTGCGGGGCACTCGTCGGCGGGGGTCGGTCGACGTCACGCGTCGATCCTACGGT
>NZ_JBTCWL010000043.1:0-34283 GCF_054325275.1 Oryzihumus sp. | reverse complement strand
GGGGCGCCGTGAGTGACCGGCGTCAGTGGCCGCGGCCGAGGCCCCCACCGAGGACGACGGCGTGGCGCAGGTCGTTGACCTGGGCGTCACGCGTCGCGACCGGGGCGACGCCCAGGCTGCGCTCGATCGTGGCGAGGATCGAGGTGGTGTCGTAGACGGTGTGGTCAACGCCGGAGCGGGTCATCCGCGCGGAGAGGACCAGAGCCGGGATACGGGTGCCGGGACCCCACGCGTCGTGGGCGCCGACGGTGCTCGAGCCCTGGCCGGGCGGGGCCACGTGGTCCCACTGGCCGCCGAACTCGTCGTACGTCACCACGACCAGGGTGTCCTTGGCCTGCGGGCCGCTCGTGACGGTCTTGAGCAGGTCGACCAGGTGGTCCGAGCCGTTGGGCTCGCTGGCATAGCCGGGGTGCTCGTTCTCGGCGCCGTAGGGCTTGACGAAGCTGACCGTGGGCAGCGTGCGGTTCTTCGCCGCGGCGACGAACTTCGTCTCGTCCTGCAGGTGGGCGCGGCCGGGCGTGCCCGGGGCGTAGTCCTTGTAGTAGTTGAACGGCTGGTGGTGGTACTGGAAGAGCGGGCCGGGATGGCCGGCCTCGGCGTCGTCCCAGCCGCCGGAGTACCAGTTCCAGCTGATGCCCTTGGCGCTGAGGCGGTCACCGATGTTGGGGTACTTCGCGTCGTCGATGAGCGGGATCTTCGCTCCGCCGCCGAAGGGCTTGCTCGACGGCTGCACCGTGTTGACCGCGAGGTTGCCGCACGCCGTCGCGTAGTCCGCGGTCACCGCCGGGTCGGCGCACTTCTTGGTCAGCTGGCCGTCGACGACGGTGCCGTCGGCCTTGTACAGCGGGTAGCTCGTCGGCATCCCGTTGCTGTCCAGCACCGTGTTCTTCGCGCCGAGCGCCCCGGCGCTGGTGTCCTCGGGCGCCCGCGCCGCGATGAGGTACTGGTGGTTGAGGAACGAGCCGCCGAACGCGCCCTGGAAGAACCGGTCCGCGAGGACGTAGTTCGGGGCGCCCTGGCTGTGCAGGTAGCGGTAGATCGGCAGGTCCCTGGTGTCGTAGTGGCCCATGGTCAGGCCGACCGCGTCCGAGCCGGTCACGTAGCGGTCCTGCCGGCCGCCATCGAGCTGGTACTGCTCCTGGTAGAAGCGGTGCACGAGGTCGCGGGTGCAGCCGCCGGGCTCGGCGCCGGGGGAGTCCTTGAGCACGCCGTTGGGCGCGTAGACCGTCTCCGGCGGACAGGTCTTGTCCTCCGGCTTGATGTAGTCGTCGATGCGGAAGGGGGAGTTGGTGAACGCGCTCGCGGAGACCCCGTGCGCGCTGTCGCTGCACGTCGAGGGCTGCGGCGGGCTGGCCAGGTTGACGTCGTCCTGCAGCAGGCAGCGGTATGCCGTGCCGTCCTGGGCGACCTGGGTCGCCTTCGCGCGCGGTGCGGCCTGCAGGCCGTCGACCCGCTGCCCGGCCACCGAGCCCCAGCCGCCGTAGAGGTTGTCGAAGGAGTGGTTCTCCTCGTAGATGACCACGAGGTGCTTGTAGCCCCCGACAGGGCCGGTCCCGACCCCGCTGTGGTGGGCGGGGGTGGCGGCCCCCGCGCTGGCCGGCCAGGCGGCGACGGCCAGCAGGGCGGCGGCTGCTCCGGCCGCCGCGGTGAACGTCTTTCGTCCCACGAGTGTCTCCTCGAGTGCTCAGGTGCCCCGGCCCACCCGGGCAGGGTCCACCCGGCACCCTGTCCCCGCCACTTGACGGTGTGGCGACGCGAAGGTGACGGGCGCGCGAACGGATGGCGCGAGATACCGGCAGGTCGGCGCGGCGTGCACGATTCGGGCAAGTCGCACCACGCTCGGTAGCCTTGCCGGGTGAGCCTCCGTTTGTACGACACCGCCACGCGCGAGCTGCGCGACTTCGTCCCCGTGACCGAGGGCAAGGCCGGCGTCTACATCTGTGGCCTGACCACCCAGGGCGCCCCGCACATCGGGCACGTGCGCTTCGCGGTGGCGTTCGACGTCCTGCGCCGCTGGCTGACCATCGGCCACGGCCTCGACGTCACGCTGGTGCGCAACGTCACCGACATCGACGACAAGATCCTGAACAAGTCGGCAGAGGCCGGCGTGCCATGGTGGGCCTGGAGCTACCAGAACGAGCGGGCCACCAGCGAGGCGCTGGAGTCCCTCGGAGTGCTGCCGGCGACCTACGAGCCGCGGGCCACCGGGCACATCACCGAGATGCTCGACCTCATGCAGACCCTGGTCGACAAGGGCCACGCCTACGCCGCGCCTGACGGCAGCGGCGACGTCTACTTCGACGTGCGCAGCTGGTCGGCCTACGGCGAGCTGACCCACCAGAAGATCGAGGACATGGAGGCGGCGGCCGACGCCGACCCCCGCGGCAAGCGGGACCCCCGCGACTTCGCCCTGTGGAAGGGTCACAAGGCCGGCGAGCCGGAGACGGCGAGCTGGCCCACGGCATACGGGCAGGGGCGCCCGGGCTGGCACCTGGAGTGCTCGGCCATGGTCCGCAAGTACCTCGGCGACACCTTCGACATCCACGGCGGCGGCGTCGACCTGCGCTTCCCGCACCACGAGAACGAGCAGGCGCAGTCGCGCGCGGCCGGGCTCGGCTTCGCCAACTACTGGCTCCACAACGCGTGGGTGACCGTCGGCGGGGAGAAGATGAGCAAGTCGCTCGGCAACTCCCTGCTGGTCAGCGAGATCACCAAGATCACCCGCCCCCTTGCGCTGCGCTACTACCTCGGCGCGGCGCACTACCGCTCCACGATCGAGTACCACGAGGGCTCGCTGCGCGAGGCCGAGGCGGCGGTCGACCGGATCGAGGGCTTCCTGCGCCGGGCGACCAACGGCTCCGCGACCCTGCCGACGGTCGAGCTGCCCGCGGCGTTCGTCGAGGCGATGGACGACGACCTCAACGTCTCCGGCGCGCTCGCGGTGGTCCACGAGACGGTCCGGGCCGGCAACACCGCCCTCGACGACGGCGACCACGCGGCGGCGCTGGAGGCGGCGGCGGCCGTCGTCGCCATGACCGACGTGCTCGGCGTCAACCCGCTCGACCCCCGCTGGAACGGCGGCTCCGGCAGCGGGGCGGCCGACGCGATGACCGCGCTCGACGCCCTGGTCAGCGACCGCCTGGCCGCCCGCGAGTCGGCCCGGGCCGCGCGGGACTTCGCCACCGCTGACGCGATTCGCGACCAGCTCACCGCGGCGGGCATCTCCGTCGAGGACACCCCGTCCGGTGCGCGCTGGTCGCTCGCCCGACACACCGACGTCTGAGAGACGAGACTGAACACCCATGGCCGGTAACTCCCAGCGCCGAGGCGCGATCCGCAAGTCCAAGAAGGGCGCCACCGTCGGCAGCGGCGGCCAGCGCCGCAAGGGCCTCGAGGGCAAGGGCCCCACGCCCAAGGCCGAGGACCGCACCAAGCACGTCGCCGCCCGCCGGGCACGCGCCGTCGCCAAGCGCGACGGCAGCAGCGCCGGTGGTCAGCGCTCCGGCGCGAGCCGTGGCGGCGCCTCCCGCGGTGGCGCCGGCTCCGGCCGTCGGTCCCGCACGTCCAGCGAGGTCGTCGCCGGCCGCAACTCGGTCGTGGAGGCCCTGCGCGCCGAAGTCCCGGTCACGACGATGTACGTCGCCGGCCGGATCGACTCCGACGACCGGGTCCGCGAGGCGATGAAGATCGCCACCGCCCGGGGCATCCCGGTGCTGGAGACCCCGCGCGGCGAGCTCGACCGGCTCACCGACGGCGCGGTGCACCAGGGCCTGGCGCTGCAGGTGCCGCCGTACGAGTACGCCCACCCCACCGACCTGGTCGACCCGCAGACGCCCGGCATCCCGCTGGTCGTCGCGCTCGACGGGATCACCGACCCCCGCAACCTCGGCGCGATCATCCGCTCCGTGGCGGCGTTCGGCGGCCACGGCGTGATCGTGCCCGAGCGCCGGTCCGTCGGCATGACCGCCAGCGCGTGGAAGACCTCCGCCGGCGCCGCGGCCCGCGTCCCGGTGGCGCTGGCCAGCAACCTGACCCGGACGCTGGAGGACTACCGCAAGGCCGGCTACTTCGTCCTCGGCCTCGACATGGACGGTGACGTCGAGCTGCCCTCGCTGGAGCTGGCGACCGAACCGCTGGTCGTCGTGGTCGGCTCCGAGGGCAAGGGCCTGTCCCGCCTGGTGTCCGAGACCTGCGACCAGATCGTCTCGATCCCGATGTCCTCTGCGGTCGAGTCGCTCAACGCCGGCATCGCCACGGGCGTCACGCTCTACGAGATCGCCCGCCAGCGCGCCACGAAGAAGTAGGCGCCGCCGGTCACACCACCATCTCGCCGACAGGGACGTTTCTCGGGTTTGAAGGCCCCTCAAACCCGAGAAGCGTCCCTGTCGGGGGATGCGGTCCCTGCTCACGGGTTGAACGATCTCCGTGTGAGCCGTCACCGGGGGAGCACCGCACGCCAACGCGTCCTTCTCGTCGTGGCGCTCGCCGTGGTGGTCGGCTGCGCCAGCCCGTCGGTGGGTCCCCTCCCGGGGGCATCGGCACCGGCATCAACACCGTCGTCTGCTCCCCTGCGCCCCGGGGCGGTGACCACGACCACGCCGTCCGCAGCTGCTGCCCGGCAGTCACTGCCGGGAGTCGCCTGCCCGGTGCGCCCCGAGCCACTGAGGCCCTCCATGGCCGAGGCGGCCTTTGCCGCGGTGGTCCGCTACAACGAGAGGGACCCTGCCTTCGACCCTGCGACGCTGCGCCGGGACCGCGTCGTGCCCGGGCCGGACGCCGGCCCCCGCGGTGAGCAGGCGGCCGCCGAGTGCGGAGCTGCCATGGCCGCACGCACCTTCGTGGTGATGACGACCCGGACCGACCTGCTGCCCAGCCAGAGCGCGAGCCAGGGCGTCTGGTTCGTCAGCCGGGTGGAGGGCCGGTTCGTCGTCTGGCAACAGGTCCACTGACGCCCTCTCGGCGGCAGGAATCGGCAGAACCGCACGACGGCGAGGCCGCGGGACGTCCGGCTACTTGTCGACGTCGCCGACGACGAAGAACATCGAGCCGAGGATGGCGACCATGTCGGCGATGAGGTTGCCCGGCAGCACCTCGCCGAGCACCGACACGTTGTTGAACGACGCAGACCTCAGCTTGAGCCGCCACGGCGTCTTGTCCCCGCGCGAGACGAGGTAGTAGCCGTTGAACCCCAACGGGTTCTCGGTGTGCACGTAGGTGTGGCCCTCCGGCACCCGCAGCACCTTGGGGAGCCGCTGGTTGACCGGCCCCTGCGGCAGCGACCCCAGCACGTCGAGGCAGTGCTCGGCGATGTCGAGGCTGACGTGGACCTGCTCGAGCAGCACCTCCAGGCGCGCGAGGCAGTCGCCCTCGGTGCGCGTGACCACCCGACCGGGACCACCGGGGGCGAAGATCGAGGCGTAGGCGAGGTAGGGCTCATCCCGCCGGAGGTCCATGTCGACGCCGGACGCCCGCGCGATCGGGCCCGAGACGCCATACGCATCAATGGTTTCCGGCGACAGCACCCCCACTCCACGGGCGCGCGCATGGACGATCTCGTTGCCGACCAGCATGCTCTCGAGGTCGGGCAGCCGCCGCCGCACTGCCGCGATCGCCGAGGCGACGCGCCCCAGCCACCCCGCCGGCAGGTCCTCCTTGAGGCCGCCGACCCGGTTGAACATGTAGTGCATCCGGCCGCCGGAGGCCTCCTCCATCACGGCCTGCAGCTCCTCCCGCTCGCGGAAGGAGTAGAAGATCGGCGTGATCGCGCCCAGCTCCAGCGGGTAGGACCCGAGGAACATCAGGTGGTTGAGCACGCGGTTCAGCTCGGCCAGCAGGGTGCGGGCCCAGGTGGCGCGCTCGGGCACCTCCATGCCGAGCATCGACTCCGCCGCGAGCACCACCCCGAGCTCGTTGCCGAACGCCGAGAGCCAGTCGTGCCGGTTGGCCAGCACGATGATCTGCCGGTAGTCGCGCACCTCGAACAGCTTCTCGGCGCCGCGGTGCATGTAGCCGATGACCGGCTCGGCGCTGACGATCCGCTCGCCGTCGACGACGAGGCGCAGCCGCAGCACGCCGTGCGTGGCCGGGTGCTGCGGGCCGATGTTGAGCACCATGTCGGCGGTGGCCAGGCCACCGGCGCCCATGCCGACGGTGAGCTCGCGCGGGCTCGCGGGGGTGCTCATGGCGTCAGTCTGCCAGCCCACCCGCATCGCGCGACGCGCCCTGGTGCCGGCCGGCACCAGGGCGCGTGGTCACCTCCGCGCCCCCGGCGCGCGTCGGTGTCGTCAGCGAGGGCTCAGCAGCCCGGCTCGTTCTCGGCGTGGGTCATCACGCCCTCCTCGTCGAGGGTGACGACCACGATGTCCTCGGGCTCGCCGAGCGAGGACATCTGGTGCAGGTCCGAGGACTGGCTCTGCACTGGCTGGTCCGGCGCGACGCAGTGGTGGTAGACGAACGTTGCGTCCGGCGAGACGGGGATGCGGAACAGGGTGCGGCCCAGGTTCTCGAACGGCGGGGTCGTGAACGGCTTGATCGCCAGCCCGTGCTCGGCGATGTCGGTGTCCGACACGCCATTGGCGGTGAACCGGTCGAGCACCGCGACCGGCACGCCGTCGCGGTCCTCGACCTTGTCGATGGTGCCGAGGTCGAACTTGCGCCCGACGACGTCGCTGCCGTTGCCGCTGTCGGTGGTCGCGTCCGAGCCTGCCGGGTCCACCGCCGAGGGGGCGGCGGCCGGCGTGACGGCGTCAGTGGGCTGCTGCGCTGCCGGGGTGCTGCCGCCACAGGCCGACAGGCCGAGGGTCAGCACTGCCGCGACGGCGAGGGGCAGGGTCCGGGTCGTGAGGGTGGACGGCCGGCTGGTCCGGGGGGTGGGCATGCGCAGGGGTCCTCTCGCGGAAGGTGGGGGAGTGCCGGACATCCTTCCCGACCCCGCGCTGGTGTCCACCCGGGGGCTGATGGACCATCGGCGCATGACCGTGTCCGCCGAAACCGTGCTCGACCTGGCCGACCCCTCGGTCGTGGCCGACCCCTACCCGCACTTCGTCCGGCTGCGCGAGGTCGCCCCGGTCGTCCACCACGAGGGGCTGGGCCTGGTGCTGGCCACCAGCCGGGCCGCGTGCGACGCCGTGCTGCGCGACCGGCGGCTGGGTCGGATCTTCGTGCCGAGGCGGCCCGAGCAGGACTGGGACACCTTCAACTGGCTGCACGCGGACTCCATCCTCGACTCCGAGCCGCCCAAGCAGACCCGCCTGCGCCGGCTGGTCGCCTCGGCGTTCGGCCGCGGCCACGTGCAGCGGCTCGGCCCGCGGATCGAGCCGCTGGCCGCAGGCCTGCTCGACGACGCCGAGGAGGCGCTCGCCCGGGACGGGCAGGTGGACGTCCTGGCCGCGTACGCCGAGCCGTTGCCGGTGCTCGTCATCGCCGAGCTGCTCGGCTTCCCCGAGGCCGACCGGCACCTGCTGCGCCCGTGGTCGCAGGCCATCGTGAAGATGTACGAGGTCGAGCGCTCGCCCGAGGCCGAGCTGGCCGCACAGCGGGCCGCGGCCGAGTTCGCCGCCTACGTGCAGGACCTGGCCGACGACCGGGCCCGCCACCCTGGCACCGACCTGCTCAGCGACCTCGTCGCGGCCCGCGACGGCTCGGACCGGCTCTCACCCCACGAGCTAGTCGCCACCGCTGTGCTGCTGCTCAACGCCGGTCACGAGGCCAGCGTCAACGGCTTCGGCAACGGCCTGGCCTCGCTGCTGGCCGCTCCCGACGAGCTCACCGCCGTGATGGGCCGCCTCGGGGACGACGCGGCGGTCACCGCCCTGGTCGAGGAGATGCTGCGCCACGACTCGCCGCTGCAGCTGTTCGAGCGCACCGCCACGAAGGACGTAGAGGTGGCCGGCGTCCGGATCGGCACGGGGGACAAGGTCGCCGCGCTCCTGGGGGCGGCCAACCGGGACCCGGCCGTCTTCGCCGAGCCCGACCGGTTCCGGGCCGACCGGGACCCCAACCCGCACCTGGCCTTCGGTGCCGGGATCCACTTCTGCCTCGGCGCCCCGCTTGCCCGGCTCGAGCTGCAGGTCAGCACCCGGGCGCTGCTGCGCCGCTTCGGCCGGCTGCAGGTGGTCGACTCCGCCCGCCGGCCCACGTTCGTGCTGCGCGGCTACGAGCACCTCACCGTCGCACCCGCGTGACCGCCCACAGGAAGTCACCGAGCCCGCCCCGCGCGGTCAGCGCGGCGGCGGCGGACGCCTCGCCGAGCGCCCGCAGGTATGCCGTGGGGTCGGCTCGCGCTAGCTCGTAGCCCGGGCGGACCGACCCGTCGACGCCCAGGCGGCGCAACGCGCTCCGCTGGTCCAGCAGCTCGTCGTGGGGCAGGGAGTCCATCGCGACGTGGGCGGTGATGTCGCACGACCCGTCGGGCACCGGCACGACGTGGTGCCCGGCGCGGAACCCGGTCAGGGTCCCCGCGGCGGGCCGGTCGCCGCGCACGTGGCCGTAGTCCACCGCCACGGCGACGCCTGACACCAACCGTCCCAGCAGGGCCGCCCACGCCTCGTCGCGGGGCCGGCCGACCTCCACGCGGTCACCGGGAGAGGCCTCTGCGGTCGGCCAGAACCGTTGGCACCAGCGAAGATCCGGGCCGTCCAGTGCCGGGCCGAGGCGCTCCGAGCCGTCGGCGGGGTCGACGAGCACCACCCTCGGCACCCTGGCGTCGTCGACCTCGGCGACCGGGCACGGCACCACGTCGAGCCACTCGTTGGCCACGACCAGCGCGTCCGCCACGCCGCCCAGGGTCGTGGGCAGGTCGGGGCCGCCCGGCGACTCCAGCCACTCCACCGGCCCCGGCAGGCCCTCCGGGCGCGGCACGACGTCAATCCCGAGGCAGCGCACGGCCGGGTCGAGCGCGTGCACGTGCGCGAGCAGCTCGCCCCGGCCGCAGCCCACGTCCACGAACGTCGTCAGGCCCTCCGCATGCATCCAGCGGACCAGGGCTCCCGCCAGGACGGGGCCCAGACCGGGGGCTCCCTGGGCCGACGTCGCGAAGTGCCCGGCCGGTCCTGCGGGCTGCCGGTAGAGGCCGCCGGGGCCGTAGAGCGCGGCCTGCCACGCCTGCTGCCAGGGCATCGATGTCACGGGCAGCACGCTACGGCCCCCCGCGACCGCGCTAGCGTTCCGTGCGTGAGCACCCCCGAGGAGCGTCCCGCACGCCTGGAGGTCGGCGTCGTCGGCGCCGGCCGGGTCGGTGCCGTCCTGGGGGCGGCCCTGGCGCGGGCCGGGCACAAGGTCGTGGCCGCCTCCGCCGTGAGCGACGCCTCCCGGGCGCGCGCCGCAGCGCTGCTGCCCGGCATACCGCTGCTGCCCGTCGAGGAGGTGGTGGCGCGGGCCGAGCTGCTGCTGCTCACCGTCCCCGACGACGCCCTGATCGACCTCATCGCCGGGCTCACGGCGACGCACTCGTGGCAGGCGGGGCAGATCGTCGTGCACACCTCGGGCCGCCACGGCGTCAAGGTCTTCGAGCCCGCCGCCGGTCACCACATCATCGGGCTGGCGCTGCACCCGGCGATGACGTTCACGGGCACGCCGATGGACCTGACCCGCCTGACCGACTGCTGCTTCGGGATCACCGCGCCGGAGGTGCTGCGCCCGGTGGCCGAGGCCCTCGTCGTGGAGATGGGCGCCGAGCCGGTGTGGATCGCCGAGGAGCAGCGCGAGCGCTACCACGCGGGCCTGGCGCACGGGGCCAACCACCTGGTCACCCTCGTCGCGCAGGCGATGCAGGTGCTCGCCTCGGCCGGCGTGGAGCACCCGCACCGGGTCATCGCCCCGCTGCTCAACGCCGCGCTCGACAACGCGCTGCGCCTGGGTGACGCCGCTCTCACCGGTCCGGTGGCCCGCGGCGATGCCGGTACCGTTGCTGCGCACCTGCGACAGCTGGCCGACGAGACCCCTGACGTCCGCGCGACCTACCTCGCCCTCGCGCGCGCCACAGCCGAGCGAGCCCTGGCGAGCGGGCGGCTGACGGCGTCCGCGGCCGAGCCGCTGCTCGACATCCTTGCCGTCCCGAAGGAGCTCCCTTGACCACCGAGACCGCCACGCCCGTCGTCGCACGCACCCGCGACGAGCTGGCCGAGGCCCGCGCCGCGCTCACCGCCGGCGACGTGGCCGTGGTCATGACGATGGGGGCGCTGCACCACGGGCACGCCCAGCTGATCAAGCAGGCCCGCGCCCGCGCCGAGCACGTCATCGTCACGATCTTCCTCAACCCGCTGCAGTTCGGCCCGCGCGAGGACCTCTCGCGCTACCCGCGCACGTTCGACGACGACATGGAGATCTGCACCCGTGAGGGCGTCGACATCGTCTTCGCCCCCACGCCGGACGTCGTCTACCCCGACGGCGACCCGGGCGTGCGCATCTCGGCCGGCCCGCTCGGCGCCGTGCTCGAGGGCCAGGCGCGGCCCGGCCACTTCGACGGCGTCCTCACCGTCGTGGGCAAGCTGCTGCACCTCACCGGCGCCAGCAGCGCCTACTTCGGCCAGAAGGACGCCCAGCAGCTGCTGCTGATCCGCCGGATGGTGCGCGACCTGGACTTCCCGGTCGACGTGGTGTCGGTGCCCACCGTGCGGGAGGAGGATGGTCTGGCCATGTCCAGCCGCAACACCTACCTCACCGCCTCGGACCGCGAGGTCGCCCTGTGCCTGTCGCAGGCGCTCAAGGCCGGCGCGGACGCCGCCGCCGAGGGCCCCTCGGCGATCCGGCGGGCGGCCCGCTCCGTGCTGGTCAAGGAGCCGCTGGCCCTCATCGACTACCTCGTGCTGGTCCACCCGACCACGCTCGAGGACGTGCCCGAGTGGTACCGCGGGGAGGCCCTGCTCGCCGTCGCCGGACGAGTCGGCACCACCCGTCTCATCGACAACATGCCGGTCCGCGTCGGCCCCGGAGGCGGGGCCCTGCAGGTGTTCTCCGAGCACGCCGGTCGCCACGAAGCCCCCGTCGAGTAGCCAAGGACGACAACGTGCAGCGCTTCATGCTCTACGCCAAGATCCACCGGGCCACGGTGACCCAGGCGGACCTCAACTACGTCGGCTCGGTGACCGTCGACCGGCTCCTGCTCGAGGCGGCCGGGCTGCTGCCGGGTGAGCGCGTCGACATCGTCGACGTCACCAACGGCAACCGGCTGACCACCTACGTCATCGAGGGCGAGGCCGGCTCGGGCACCATCTGCATCAACGGTGCCGCCGCCCACCTGATCCAGCCCGGCGACATCGTCATCCTCATCGCCTACGCCGGCATGGACGACGCCGAGGCGCGCAGCTTCGTGCCCAAGGTCGTCTTCGTCGACCACGACAACCGGATCGTCGACGTCAGCGGCGACCCGGGCCAGGTGCCCGAGGGCTTCGGCCTGGAGAGCTCCGGGCTCGCCAGGGGTGCCATGTGAGCGCGACCCTGCCGCGCGGCATACCGTCGCGGCTGGTCGCCCCCGAGGCCGGCTGGACCGTGTCCGCGGACGTCATCGTCGTGGGCTCCGGTATCGCGGGCCTCACCGCCGCGCTCCGGCTGCGGCAGCGGGTGGACCGGGTCCTGCTCGTCACCAAGACGGTGCTGTCCGAGGGGTCCACGCTGTGGGCGCAGGGCGGCATCGCCGCGGCCCTGGACGAGAAGGACTCCCCGGAGGAGCACCTGCGCGACACCCTCGTCGCCGGGGTGGAGGTCTGTGACGTCGAGGCCGTGCGCACCCTCGTCAACGAGGGCCCGGCCCGCGTGCGGGAGCTCGTCGCGCTCGGCGCGGAGTTCGACCGTGACGCCAACGGGGAGATCTCGCTGACCCGTGAGGGCGGCCACCACCGTGACCGGATCGCCCACGCCGGCGGAGACGCCACCGGCAAGGAGATCTCGCGGGCGCTCATCGCCGCGCTGCACGCGGTCATCGACGACCCCGGCATCCAGGTCATCGAGCACGCCCTGGTCGTGGACCTGTTGCAGGACAAGGACTCCCGGGTCTGCGGCGTGACCCTGCACGTCATCGGCGAGGGCGAGGTCGACGGTGTCGGTGCCGCGCACGCCCGCGCGGTGGTGCTGGCCACCGGAGGTATCGGCCAGGTGTGGTCGGCCACGACGAACCCGTCCGTGGCCACCGGCGACGGCGTGGCTGCCGCCCTGCGCGCCGGCGCCGTGATCGCCGACCTGGAGTTCGTGCAGTTCCACCCGACCGTGCTCTGGCTGGGCGAGGGCTCCAGCGGCCAGCAGCCGCTGATCTCCGAGGCGGTGCGTGGCGAGGGGGCGTTCCTCGTCGACGAGGACGGCGTGCGGTTCATGCAGGGCGTGCACGAGATGGCCGACCTGGCCCCCCGTGACGTCGTGGCCCGCGCCATCGTCGACCGGATGGCCCTGACCGGCACCGACCACGTCTACCTCGACGCCCGGCACCTCGGCCGCGAGTTCCTCGAGGCGCGGTTCCCCTCGATCGTGGCGCGCTGCCGCGAGCTCGGCTTCGACCCGGTCACCGACCTGCTGCCGGTGGCGCCGGCCCAGCACTACGCCAGCGGCGGCGTGCGCACCGACCTGCACGGCCGGACCTCGCTGGCCGGGCTCTACGCCTGCGGCGAGGTGTCCTGCACCGGCGTCCACGGCGCCAACCGCCTCGCATCCAACTCACTGCTCGAGGGCCTGGTCTTCGCGAGCCGCATCGCCGACGACGTCTCCGGCAGGCTGGCCCGCGGCGAGCTGTCCGCCACCACGCCCGAGCCGCCGTCCGGACCGGCCGCGCTGGTGCCCGCGGCGCGCCGCACCGACATCCAGCGCGCGATGACCCTCGGCTCGGGGGCGGTGCGCTCCGGCGACGGCCTGGCCCAGACCGCCAAGACGCTGGCCGTGGTCGCCGAGGACGGCGAGCAGGCCGCTCCCGGCCCGCTCTCGTGGGAGACCTCCAACCTGCTGCACGTCGGCCAGCTGCTCACCCACGTCGCGGCGATGCGGGAGGAGACCCGGGGCGGGCACGTCCGCTCCGACTTCCCCCGGCGCGACGAGCACTGGCGCGCGCACATCCACGCGTGGCGGGAGCCGGACGGCTCCGTCTCCACCTCCATCCACCCCGTCGACCCCCAGGACCTCGCATGACCGGATTCCCCGAGAAGGCCGCCCAGAGCATCGTCGACGGGGCGCTGGAGGAGGACCTCGGGGGTTTCCCCGGCGTCGACGTCACCAGCACCGCGACGATCCCCGCCGGCCAGCGCTCCACCGCCCACGTCGTGGCCCGGGCCGACGGTGTCCTCGCCGGTGCGCCGCTGGTGTCGCTCGTCTTCCGTGCCGTCTCCGAGCGGCTGGGGCTGCCGGAGGTCGACGTCGAGCTGGTCCACGAGGACGGCGACATGCTGCGCCGGGGTGAGGTCATCGCCGTGCTGCGCGGCTCCACCCGCGCGATCCTCGTCGGCGAGCGGACCCTGCTCAACCTGCTGTCCCGGCTCTCGGGCGTGGCCACCCACACCCGGCTGTGGGCGCTCGAGCTCGAGGGCACCGGCGCGACCGTGCTCGACACCCGCAAGACGACGCCGCTGCTGCGCGCGCTGGAGAAGTACGCCGTCCGCTGCGGCGGGGGCACCAACAAGCGCATGGGGCTCTACGACGTGGCCATGATCAAGGACAACCACAAGCTGGCCGCCGGCTCGCTGACGGCCGCGATCGCGGCGGTCCACACGGCATACCCGACGGTGCCCATCCAGGTGGAGGCCACGACGCTGGAGGAGGCGCTGGAGTCCGTGCAGGCCGGGGCGCGCTTCCTGCTGCTCGACAACATGACCCCCGAGCTGCTCCAGGCCACCGTCGAGACCGTGCGGGCCACGGGTGAGGATGTCGAGATCGAGGCGACCGGCGGGCTGACCCTCGACGTGGCGCGGACCTACGCGCTGACCGGCGTGGACTACCTCTCGGTCGGCGGGCTGACGCACTCCTCACCGATCGTCGACATCGCGCTGGACCTCGTCGAGGGCTGACGCCCAGCCGCTGGGGCCGCTCAGCCGAAGTGCGTGACGAGGCGCTCGGCGTAGTACCGCTCCCAGGGCAGGTCGGTGACCGCGTCCGTGAACTCCTCGTCGAGGCTGACCAGCTGCTGGGTCAGCTCGCTGCGCACGGGGGCCCGGCCCAGCAGCGTCGGAAGCTCCGAGAGCCGCACCAGCCAGTCGGAGTACCACGTGGCCCAGTCGTCGTCCGCGCCGTCGGTGAGCCGGTAGACCCGGTGGTGGGTCTCGGCGACCTCGTGCAGCAGCTCGCCCACCCGGTCGATCTGGTCAGCCATGGTGACCACCTCCACGCCCGAGGATCGGCCTTGCGTGAGGCGGGCGCACCCCGCCGATGGACGAGGCCGGCCCTGCGTCAGCGGCGGCGCAGCCGGTAGCACTCGGTGAGCATCGGCAGCTCGACCATCCCGTCGGCGCCGGCGACGCGGCGGCCGAGGTCCTGGACCCGCTCGAGCACCTCGTCGCGGTCGGGGCGGATCGCCACGAACGACCACGTGGCGGCATGACGGGCCAGGTCCTCCGGGCTCTGCTGCATCGTCCAGCCGAAGACCTCGTGCTCGACCGGCTCGAACGCCTCGGGGAAGGCCGGGAAGTCCTGGTCGTCGGCGATGCTCTCGTGCCGGTCGACCAGGGCGGAGAGCTCCTCCTGCCACGCGACCGACTCGTCACGGCGGTGCCACGCCATGGACAGCCACCCGCCGGGCCGCAGCACCCGGGCGCACTCCTGCGACGCTGCCTCGTGGTCGAACCAGTGCCACGCCTGGAAGACCGTCACCGCGTCGGCCGACCCGTCCTCGACGGGCACGTGCTCGGCACTGCCGTCGCGCGGCTCGACGCGCGCGGCGACCTCCGGCCCCAGCCCCGGCAGTGATCCTCGCAACGCCGCGAGCATCCCCTCGGCGGGCTCGACGGCCGTGACCCGGTTGCCCATCCGGGCGAGCACCCGGCTGCCCTTGCCGGTGCCGGCACCGAGGTCGACGACGGCGAGCTCCGTTGCGGGGTCAGGGGATCCGAGCATCCAGCGCACTGTCTCCTCGGGCCACGAGGGTCGCACAGCGTCATACTCCTCAGCGATCGCCCCGAAGGAGGTGCGGCGCCGGCTGAACACGTCTTCCGTGCTGTTCCCACCCATGCGGCGGAAACTACCTCGCAAGGGGCACAGGCGCACTTAGTACCCTTGCCGGGTGAGCGACAACCCCACCCCCGCCGTGCCCGATGTCGATGTGCCTGAGCAGATGCGCGTCCGTCAGGAGAAGCGGGCGCGGCTGATCGCCGAGGGCAGGGAGCCGTATGCCGTGGGCGTGCCCCGCACGCACACCCTCGCCGACGTGCGGGCCGGCTACCAGCACCTCGAGGCGGGGGAGGAGACCGACAACCTCGTCGGCGTCGCCGGCCGGGTCGTCTTCGTGCGCAACACCGGCAAGCTCTGCTTCGCCACGCTGCAGGAGGGGGACGGCACCCGGCTGCAGGTCATGCTCAGCCTCGCCGAGGTGGGCGAGGAGTCCCTCGCCTCGTGGAAGTCCGACGTCGACCTGGGCGACCACGTGTTCGTCCACGGCCGGGTCATCTGCAGCAAGCGCGGCGAGCTGTCGGTCATGGCCGACTCCTGGACCATGGTCAGCAAGGCCCTGCGCCCGCTGCCGACCCTGCACAAGGAGCTCTCCGAGGAGTCCCGGGTCCGCCAGCGCTACGCCGACCTGCTGGTGCGCCAGGAGGCGCGCGACATGGTGCGCACCCGCGCCCGTGTGATCAGCTCGCTGCGCCACACCCTGGAGAACCACGACTTCATCGAGGTCGAGACGCCGCAGCTGCAGCTCATTCACGGTGGGGCCGCGGCCCGTCCTTTCCACACGCACCTGAATGCGTTCGACATTCCGATGACGCTGCGGATCGCGCTCGAGCTCTTCCTCAAGAGGGCCGTTGTCGGAGGTGTCGACCGGGTCTTCGAAATCGGCAAGAACTTCCGCAACGAGGGCATTGACTCCACGCACAGCCCCGAGTTCACGATGCTGGAGTTCTACCAGGCTTATGGCGACCAGTTCACCGCCGCCGAGCTCACCCGTGAGCTGGTCCTGAACTCCGCCAAGGCGGCCGGCGTCGGCACCACCGTCGTGGACTACCGCGGCAACGAGGTCGACCTCGCCGGCGAGTGGCGCTGGCTGCCCATCGTCGACGCCGTCTCCGACGCCCTGGGCGAGGAGGTCTCCGCCGCCGAGGACGAGGACTCGGCCCAGCGCGTGCGCAAGCTCGCCGAGGCCCGCGACATCGAGCTGCGGCCCGGCTGGGGCACCGGCGAGATCATCCTCGAGGTCTTCGAGCAGCTCGTCGAGCACACCCTGATCCAGCCCACGTTCGTGTGCGACTACCCCGAGTCCGTGCGGCCGCTGGCCCGCGGGCACCGGTCCACGCCGGGCCTGGTCGAGGCGTGGGACCTCATCATCGGCGGCATCGAGCTCGCCCCCTCCTACAGCGAGCTGGTCGACCCGGTCATCCAGCGCGAGCGCCTCACCCAGCAGTCGCTGCTCGCGGCCGGCGGCGACCCCGAGGCCATGCAGCTCGACGAGGACTTCCTGCGCGCGCTGGAGTACGGCGCCCCGCCGATGGGCGGCACCGGCATGGGCGTGGACCGCCTGGTCATGCTGCTCACCGGCAAGCCGATGCGCGAGGTCATCCTCTTCCCGACCGTGAAGCCGGAGTGATCATGCATTCCCTCTGGCTCGCCATTGCCGCGCTGCTGCCGACCGCCGGCGTCGCATTTCTCTTCTACCTCGTCATCAAGGCGATGATCGAGGGCGACCGGCGTGAGCGCCTCGCGCATTCCCAATGGGAAGCCCAGCAGGAACATCCGGAAAAGAATCCGCATTCTGAGGATTTACCTCAGTAGCAATCTCACGTAGGGTGCGTTCGTCAATTGACGAGCCGGAATTTCTTCACTCATCCGTGATGGCAGTAATTCCTCCACCCCCTCCGGAGAAAAACATGGCACAACGCGTTGTGGTCACCCTCGAAGATGACATTGACGGCGGTGAGGCCGCCGAGACCGTGTCCTTCGCGCTGGACGGCGTCTCCTACGAGATCGACCTGTCCGAGGCCAACGCCAGCAAGCTCCGCGACGACCTCGCGTCGTGGATCGGTCACGCCCGCCGGGCCGGTGGTCGCAAGACCACCTCGACGGCGCGCCGCGGCGGCGGCGGCCGCGGTGGTCGCGACCTGTCCGCGATCCGCGAGTGGGCGCGCAAGAACGGCCACAAGGTGAGCGACCGCGGTCGCATCTCCGCCGACATCCAGGCCGCCTACGACAAGGCCCACGCCTGAGCCGGCCCGGCACCGCACGACGGCGCCCGAACCCCAGCCGGGGTCGGGCGCCGTCGTCGTCCACGGGGCTGAGAGGGTCGGGGGCATGACGCAGGCCGGGACCGACGCCGACCGCGACCTCGCGCTGTCGCTGGTCTCGTCACGGCTGGGCTGGATGGATGTCCTCCCCGCCGGGCACGGGAGCGCCCTGCCGTGGTCCTGCGCCGACGTCGTCGAGGGACAGGAGCGGGGAGAGGACCCCACCGCCCCCTGGCGGGAGGCGCTGGCCTCGACGACCGCGCGGCAGTACCGCCAGGACCCACGACCGGCGATGCCGGCGGCGTTCGTGCTCCTGTGGTACCTCGACCTCCTCGCCCACCCGGTGGTCTTCGCCGCGGTGCTCGGCCCCTGGGTGATCGACCCCAGCCCCGGCAACGTGCGCTTCGACCTGCAGACCGACCAGCACTACCCCGAGGCGGCCTCCTTCGCGACCGGCGACCTGCTGCTGGTCACCGACCCGGCGCAGCGGCAGGACCTGGCCCGGCGGCGCTACCGGGCGCACGCGGAGCGCTTCGTCGACGGCTACCGGCCCGGCGTGAAGATGAGCTCGCGCCAGCGACACGGTGCCGTCGAGGACACGTGGGAGATCGCCTCCCGCCGGGCCGCGGAGGCGTGCCTGCCGCCGCCACCACCGGAGCCGCAGCGACGGCGGTCGTGCTGCTTCATCTTCACCCTGCCCGGCGCGAGCACCTGCGCGATGTGCCCGCGGCTCAGCCCGCCAGCTGGGCGCTGAACACGTCGCCGTCGCGGGCCACCCGCGCCAGCACCTCGTCGATGTCCAGCTGGCGCAGCGCGTCACGGTCGTCTGCGCCCCGCTCCACCTCGGCCCACGTCCGCGGCGCCGCCACCGTCGGGGTCTCGCGGCCGCGCATGGACCACGGGCAGATCGTCGTCTTGGCCGCGGTGTTCTGGCTCCAGTCGAGCAGCACCTTCCCGGGCCGCAGCGACTTCGTCATCTTCCACACCACCCGGTCGGGGTGCCGCTTGGTCAGGTCCTGGGCGACCTGGCGGGCGACCTCCCGGATGGTGTCGGCGTCCTGCTCGCCCGGCAGCCGCGCATACAGCTGCATGCCCTTGCTGCCGCTGGTGACCGGGGCGCACCGCAACCCGATGGCCTCCAGCCTCTCGCGCACGTCCAGGGCGAGCCGGGCGCACTCGTGCAGCCCGGCGGGGGAGCCGGGGTCGAGGTCGATCACCATGCGGTCCGGGGGCAGCGGGCGGCCGTCCGCGTCGAAGCGCCACTGCGGCACATGCAGCTCCAGCGAGGCGAGGTTGACCAGGTAGGTCAGTCCGGCGGTGTCCTCCACGACCGGGTAGCGGATCGTGTCACCGCCGCCACGCGAACCGGACGAGGACACGGTGACCGTGCGCAGCCACGAGGGCGCCCCGCCGGGCAGGTTCTTCTCGAAGAAGGACGGCCCCGCCACCCCGTGCGGCCAGCGGATCCGGGTGACCGGCCGGTCGGCCAGCAGCGGCAGCAGCACGGGGGCGATGCGCGCGTAGTAGTTGAGCACCTCGCCCTTGGTGGTCTCCGTCGCCGGGTACATCACCTTGTCGAGGTTGCTCACCTGCAGCCGCCGCCCGTCGACGGTCACCGCCACGGACTCCTTCTCCGGCACCCTCACCCCTCCGTCTCGAGCAGGTCCGTGGGCGTCAGGTCCGCCCGCAGCCCCTTGTATGCCGGCTGCCGCAGCCGTCCGCCGTGCGTCGCCCCCAGCGCGGTCACGTCCACGACGACCTCCGGGCGCACCCACCGGGTGCCGTCGGCGTCGATGCGCGGCACCTCGTCGGCGAACGGCGAGGCGTCGGCGCCCAGCGACCCCAGCCGGTCGAGCAGCTGCACCGCCGCGCGCCCGGTGAGCCCGCTGCCGACGCGGCCCAGGTAGCGCAGGCCGGTCGCGGTCGGCCGACCGACGAGGACCGCGCCCAGCCGCGTGGCGTTGGTCGTCTCCGGCCGCCACCCGCCGACGACCACCGAGTCGGTCGCGCGGTGGGGGAACTTCAGCCAGTCGGAGCTGCGCCGGCCCGCGTGGTACTTCGAGGACAGCCGCTTGCTGACCACGCCCTCGAGGCCGTTCTCGCGGGTGGCCTCCTGGAGCAGCCGCCCGTCGTCGTAGACCGGGGGCACCTGCCAGTGCGCGCCCTCCAGCCCGACCCGCTCGAGGGTGGCCCGGCGCTCGGACAGGGTGCGGGAGGTGAGGTCCACGCCATACAGGCGCAGGATGTCGAAGACCATGAAGGTGACCGGCCGGACCACGGCCAGCGCCGCGGCCCGGCGCCGGTCCTGCACGTGCATCCGCTCGGCCAGCGCGGTGAACGAAGGGATCCCGCCCTCGAGCGCGACGACCTCGCCGTCGAGCAGGGCGTCCTCGGTCTCCAGCGCCAGCCCGGCCAGCTCGGGGAAGGTCGCGGTGACGTCCTTGCCGGTCCGGGAGGTGAGCCGCAGCTGGCCCTCGTGCACGTCGGCGAGCACGCGCATGCCGTCCCACTTGACCTCGTGGACCCACGAGGGGCCGGCCGGGATGGCCGTGCCCTGACTAGCCAGCATGGGGCGCATGGGTCCATCCTGACCGAAGGGACAGCGGACAGGTGTGAACTCGCCACCTGCGACGAGGAGGTCTGGCGTGCGAGCCATCTGGAAGGGGGCAGTGTCGTTCGGGCTGGTCAACGTGCCCGTGCGGCTCTACTCGGCCACCGAGAACCACGACGTGCAGTTCCGCCAGGTGCACCGTGAGGACGGCGGGCGGATCAAGTACCAACGCATCTGCAGCATCGACGGCGAGCAGGTGTCCTACGACGACATCGCCAAGGGCTACGAGACCGAGGACGGCCAGATCGTCGTGCTCACCGACGACGACATGGCCGACCTGCCGACCCGCAGCTCCAAGGAGATCGCGGTCGAGAAGTTCGTGCCCGTCGAGCAGATCGACCCGATGCTGCTCGACCGCTCCTACTACCTCGAGCCGGACAAGACGGCGACCAAGCCCTATGCCCTGCTGCGCGACGCCCTCAAGGCCTCCGACCGCATGGCCGTCGTGACCGTCTCGATCCGCACCCGCATGACGATCGCGGTGCTGCGGGTGCGCGACGACGTCATCGTCATGCAGACCATGCTCTGGCCGGACGAGGTCCGCTCCCCGGAGTTCGTCGGGCTCGGTGACGCCGAGACCGAGGCCAAGCCGGCCGAGCTGGCGATGGCCAACATGCTCGTCGAGTCCCTGGCCGGTGACTACGACCCCGACGACTACGAGGACGACTACCAGCAGGCGGTCGAGGCGCTGGTCAAGGCCAAGCTCGAGGGCGGCGAGGTGCAGGAGGCGCCGGCGGCCAAGGACACCTCCGGCGAGGTCGTCGACCTGCTCGCGGCCCTGCAGCGCAGCGTCGAGCGGGCCAAGGCCTCCCGGGGCGAGCCGGTCGAGGCTGCCGAGCCGGAGGAGAAGCCGGCGACCAAGCCGGCGAAGAAGGCCCCGGCCCGCAAGGCGCCTGCCGCCAAGACCGCGGCGAAGCGGGCCCCGGCGAAGAAGACGGCCGCCCGCAAGGCCGCCGAGGAGAAGCCGCGCAAGAAGGCGGCCAGCTGACCGATGCCCGAAGGACACACCCTGCACGCCCTGGCAGGGAGCATCGACCGCGCCTTCGCGGGCACCACCGTGACCGCGTCCAGCCCGCAGGGCCGCTTCGAGGACGGCGCCGCGCTGCTCGACGGCCGGGTGCTGCGCGAGGCGACCGCGTGGGGCAAGCACCTGTTCGCCGAGTTCGACGGTGACGCCTGGCTGCACGTCCACCTCGGCCTGATCGGCAAGTTCGCCGTGCACTCCCGTGCCGGCCACGACGGTATGCCGTCCGCGCCCGTCCCCGTGCAGGGCCAGGTGCGGCTGCGGCTGCTCAACGACGCGTGGGTCGGCGACCTGCGCGGCCCGAACCTGTGCGCCGTCGTCACCCCCGACGAGGTGGCTGCCGTCCACGCCCGGCTCGGCCCGGACCCGCTGCGCCCCGACCCCGATCCCGAACTGGCGTGGCGACGGATCTCGCGCTCGACCCGGTCGATCGCCGAGCTGCTCATGGACCAGGCAGTCGTCGCGGGCGTCGGCAACGTCTACCGGTGCGAGCTGCTGTTCCGGCACCGGGTGGACCCGTTCCGCCCCGGCCGGGAGATCCGCCCGGCCACGTGGCGGGCGATGTGGGAAGACCTCGTCGTGCTCATGCCGCTGGGCGTCGCGGCCGGACAGATCCTCACCCGGCAGGAGCAGGTCGACGCCGCGCTGGCCCAGCTGGCCGCGGGTCAGCGGGTCACCGCACCGAAGCGCTCCTACAACGTCTACAAGCGCACCGGCGAGCCGTGCCGGGTCTGCGGCTCACGGGTGCGCACGCAGGTCGTGGTCGGGCGCAACCTGTTCTGGTGCGGGCGCTGCCAGCGCCGCCGCTGACCCGTCGCAGGCGATGGCGCGACGATCGTCGCGCGGCCTTCGGCCCGGAAACGCGTCGAAACTGCCGCGACGATCGTCGCGTTCTCCCGAGGAGGCGGGCACCCGGCATACCGGTCAGTCCTGGCTGACCGTCGTGCCGCGCAGGACCGGCCCGGCCAGCAAGGTGGTGACCGCGCTGGGGGAGCTGTCCCCGAGCAGTGCCTGGACGACCTCCTGCTCGGCCTGCGTCCCGGCCATGCCGGAGTCGGCCTGCGCCAGCCCGAGGGAGGGGAACCCGCTCTGCACCGGGGTGGTTGAGGGCTGCTCGAAGCTCATCCCGGGCGGGGCGTAGCCGGGCTGGCCGCAGTGCGCTGCGAGCTCGGCGAACTGCCGGCGCCAGTCGGGGTGGCTGCGCTTGTAGTCCCCGACCGGGTCGGAGCTGTAGCCGTAGAGGTTCTGCGTGCCGTCGGGGAAGTGCTTGCTCGGCAACGGCTCGGCCTGGCTGCTGGGCGGGCAGGGGAGCAGGCTGCACCCCGGCGGCATCGACCCCCAGGCCGGCTCCTCGCCGGGACGGTAGGCCTCGCGCGGGGTCACCACCTCCAGCGTGATGTGGAAGGTGTGCTGGGAGAAGGCCTGGCTGATCCGGGGCGCCCACGTGGTCAGCGCCTGGGCCATGCACGGGTACTCGGGGGAGTAGCGGGCCAGCGTCGTCAGGGTGGGCGCCCCGACCCGGCCGACCTGGATGATCCGGTCCCCGTTGGCCTGCAGGAACCCGGTGGCCGTGTCGGCGAAGCCCGCCGTGCCGGCGAGGAACCCGGCGAGGGCGTCCTTCTTCTGCACCAGCGTGGCGTTGGTCGTCACCAGGGAGTGCAGCATCCGCAGCAGGTCCGGCGCGGCATCGGCATAGGTGGAGGCCACGTCCGCGAAGGCGCTGACGTCCGCCTGGACCGTGGGCATCGACGGGTTGAGTGCCCGCAGGTAGCGGTCGGCCTCGACCAGGTCGGTGCCGAGCTGGGTGCCCCGGCCCTCCAGCCCGGTGGCCAGCGCGTTCAGCGTCGCGGCGAGGCGCTCGGGCCGCACCGTGCGCAGCAGCGGCAGCAGGTCGTCGAAGACCCGCTCGAGCTCGATCGCCACGCTGCTGCGGTCCTGCCCGATGGTGTCGCCCTCACGGATGGGGCGCCCGGCCGGGCCGGCCGGCGGGACGAGCTCGACGTAGCGCTCGCCGAAGAGGGTCTTGGGCAGCAGCCGCGCCCGCACGTCGGCGGGCACCTGCCCGGCCTGGTCCGGGTCGAGTGCCAGGGTCAGGACCGCGCCGTCACCGGTGCTGGTGACGGCGCGGACCTGGCCCACCAGCAGGCCGCGCAGCTTGACGTCGGAGTGGTCGCTGAGCTGGCTGCCGGCCCGGTCGGCCCGCAGGGTGACCATGACCGCGGGGGTGAACCGCTGCTGGTAGGCCGCCACGGACGCCCCGAGCAGCAACGCGACGACGAGGATGAACGCCACTCCTGCGGCCGGCTGGCCCCACCGCGTGGCCCGTCTCCCCTGCATGCCCGCTCCCTGTCGCCGGTGTCAGCGGGTCAACGACGGCACCCGCCCGGAGGGTATGCCGGCCGGTCGCCGCAGTGCCCGTGCCGCGGCGCCCGCCCGGGTGAGCAGCCAGGCGAGGATGCCCAGCTCGAGCGCCGAGACGAGCCCGAGCGCGCCGTAGCCGGCGGTCCAGTACCAGCCGGGCAGGTCGGTGCGCTCCTCGCGGCGCAGCACCTGCTCGTCGTCGACGAACGCCGCCTGTGAGCCGCTGGACACCCGGATCTCGGGCTTGCCTATCTGCGGGTCGGCCGGCATGTGCACGGGGAGCGACAGCATGTCGTGCAGGCCGCGATGCAGGCGGAGGGTGCTCTTGTACCGGCCGTCCAGGCGGATCGGGAACGGCGTCCGCCAGACGCCCTCGGACACGCGCACCATGGGCGCGATGTGCGTGTGGCCGCCCTGGAAGGACGTGGCGATGAACCACGTCGCGTGGTCGGCGGCATCGGCCGGATGCAGGTGCACCGTGGCCACGGCCGACCGCGACGAGCCGGCCTGGGGTGCCAGGTCGACCTGAGCGCGCACGTCGGGAGTGGCGCTGCGCGGCACCGCGACGGCCAGGGGCACGAAAACCGCGGCGAGCCCGACCGCGGCGAGCAGGTGGCCGCGGCGCACCGGGGGAGCACCCTCGGTGCCCGTCCCGGCCACGTCGTCGAGGCGGGTGGCGACCCAGGCGGCGACCAGCCCCGCGCCGACGCCCATGACGACGCCCAGGCCGAGCGCCGGGGGCAGCAGCGTGCCCGGCCACGGGATGGGCATCCAGACGTGTGACCAGCCGTACTCCGCGAGCACCCCGAGGACGCCGACGACCACCCCCGTGACGGACCCGAAGCGGAACCGCCGGCTGGTGCCCACCACGAGCGCGACGCCCTCGACGAGGAGGGCCTCGACGACGTACGGCGGGAAGTGCGGCATCACCCGGTCCAGCGGGCCGGCGACGAGCGCGGTGATGGAGCCGCGGACGACGAGGTAGACCAGGAGCGAGCCGAGCGCACTGCCCGGACCGCGACGGGCGCGGGTCAGGACCAGCGGCAGCACGGTGCCGAGCACGAGCAGCAGCGGCTGGTTGAGGAGCGGGAACTGCGGCACGCCGTAGTCGAACTCGGTGGCGAACAGCTCGAAGGCGATGAGCAGCGCGCCGCCGGTGACGACGTCGAGGAAGACGTAGCGCCGCCGCGGCCCGCTGACCTGCACCGCTTCGGCACGCAGCAGGAACAGTGCGAACAGTGCGATGACGGCGCCGCCGATCATGAGGATGTGGGTGGGCCCCCACAACGTGACGTCCTCGCCGAAGATGCGGTGCCACGTGTCGTCGAGCGGGAAGCCGATGAGGGAGAACGTGCCGCACACGACGACGAACACCCCGCTGAGCGGGAGCCGCCAGCCGGGGCGCAGCCGCAGCGAGCCGGCCGGAACCGGCTTCGCGGCGAGGGCGCAGGTGATGACGCCGGAGGCCATGACACCGAGCAGGCCGAAGAAGATCGGGTAGTGCGCCGGGGTGCCGAAGGGGCCCTGGTCGCGGCCGTGGTCGATGTGGAACGAGATGTCCCACCACACCCCGAAGCCGGCCGCGAGGATCGCGGCGGTCTGCACGAACGGGCTGATGGCCGCCCAGCGGGGGGTGCCGTCGAGCCCGGCGACCCGGTCGGCGAGCGCCCCGAGCAGGGTGCGGTGGCCGGTGCGTTCGCGCAGCACCAGCCACGCGAGCGCGGCGTAGACCACGGCGACCACCCCCACGACGACCGCGACCTGGGAGGCCTCGGCGACGCCGGGCGCGGGGGCTGCGGCGGTCGGGACGAGGAGAGGGGAGGTATCTGACATCAAGAATGTCACATAACAGATGTTGCAAGTAAGATGGAGCACTGTCAAGGGAAGGGTGCAGATGACCATCAGCCAGGGGCCACGCGAGGGTGAGCTCACCATCGACCAGCTCGCGGCCCGGACCGGTATGACGGTCCGCAACGTCCGCGCGTACAGCACCCGGGGGCTCATCCCGCCGCCGCGGCTGGTGGGGCGGACCGGCTACTACGGCGCCGAGCACGTGGCCCGGCTGACCCTGGTGCGCGAGATGCTCGACCAGGGCTACACGCTCACCGCCGCCGAGCGGATGCTCGCCTCGGCGCCCTCCTCCGGCTCCCAGGCGCTGGGGCTCTACCAATCGCTGATGTCCCCCTGGGACAGCGAGCCCGAGGTCCTCGAGCCCGAGACGCTCGCGGCCCAGGCGAGGGTGCCCCACGACCCGGCCGTGGTCGACCGGCTCGTCGAGATGGGGCTGGCCGAGCGCCTCGAGGACGGCCGCCTGCGCATACCCAACGTCGGGCTGCTGCGCGCCGGCCTCGAGGTGATCGGCCTCGGCATCCCGGTCGAGGACGTGCTCGCCCTCGTCCCGGGGCTGCGCCAGCAGGCCGGGGCGGTCGCCGAGTCCTTCGTCGAGCTGTTCCGCAGCACGCTCTGGGCCGACTTCATGGCCACCGGGATGCCCGACAAGGAGTGGCCGCGGATGCAGGAGAAGGTCGAGGCGATCATCCCGCTGGCCGGGCAGGCGCTGGTCGCGGCGTTCCAGGAGGCCATGCGCGGGGCCATTGAGCGGGCCATGGGTGAGGAGCTGGGCGCGGCCGCGGCGGGCCATGCGACCGGGGCCTGATTATCTGACATTCATCGTGTTACATTCCTGACGTCACACACCCGCGACGTCAGGAGCGAGCGTGACCCCAGCCCTCGCCGTCATCAGCGCCGTCCCGCTGCACGGCATCGGCGGCCGCGGTGACCCGGCCGTCCCGGTCTGGCTCGCGGCCTACGCCGCCGGGTCCGCCGTGGCCGTCTCCTTCTTCGGCCTGGCCGCCTTCTGGTCCTCGGCCCGGTTCGAGCAGGTCAAGGGCGGTCGCCCGCTGCCGTCGGTGCTCGCGCGCGTGGTCGGCTCGGGGCCGCTCCGGCTGGTGCTGCGCGCGCTCACCCTGGCGGCGCTGCTGCTCTGGCTCGCCGCCGGCTGGCTCGGCCCGGATGACGCCGACGGCAACCTCGCCCCGACCTGGCTCTATGCCTGGTTCTGGGTCGGGCTCGTCCCGCTGTCCGTGCTCCTCGGCCCGGTATGGCGGGCCGTCAACCCGGTGCGCACCCTGGCCTCTGCCGCGCGTCGCGTGGCCGGTGTCCGCCCGCGGCCGCTGCCCGACCGGTGGGGGCACTGGCCCGCGTTCGCCGGCCTGGCCGCCTTCGCCTGGCTGGAGCTCGTGCCGGAGTGGTCCGCAGAGCCGCGCGTCGTGGCGGCGTTCGGCACGGCGTGGGTGCTGGTCCACACGGCCGCGGGGACGTGGTTCGGCCCGCACTGGTTCGGGCGCGGTGACGGGTTCGAGGTCTACTCGGGGCTGCTCGCCCGGCTGTCGCCGCTGTCGCGGGACGCCGGCGGCCGGCTGGCGCTGCGCAGCCCGATGGCGCACCTGGCCGGGCTGCGTCCCGACCGCAGCCTGACCGCCGTCATCTGCCTGCTGCTGGGCTCGACCGGATTCGACGGCCTGTCGCGCTCGCGGCCGTGGCGGCACGCGACGGGGGGCCTCGACGGAGCCGCGCACCTCGTGGCGTACTCCCTGGGCCTGGTGGCCTGCGTGGCCCTCGTGATGCTCGTCTTCGCCGCCGCCACCGGGGCGGCGGCCCGTCACCGCACCCGCGGTGGGCTGCCCGAGGGCGGCATGGGCCGCCGGTTCGCACACTCCCTCGTGCCGATCGTCGTCGGCTACGCGGTCGCGCACTACGCGACCTTCGCGGTGACCCAGGGCCAGCTCGGCTACCTGCTGGCCACCGACCCGTTCGGGCGCGGCTGGGACGTGCTCGGCACCGGCGGTTCGGTCACGGTCGACCATGCCGTGATGTCGCCGGCCCTGACCTCCCTGGTCCAGGTCGGCGCCATCGTCGCCGGCCACGTGGTCGGGGTGGTGGCCGCGCACGACCGGGCGGTGGCGACGTTCCCGCGGCGCTCCCTGCGCCCGGCGCAGTACCCCCTGCTCGCGGCCATGGTGGCCTTCACCGCCGGCGGGATCGTGCTGGTGACGGCGCCGTGAGGCGGGCGGTCCTGACCCCGGTCAGGGTGCTCACGCTCGGGCACTACGGCGGCCTGCCGGAGGCGGCGATGGTGCTGGGGCCGCTGCTGCTGGTCGGGTCGTTCCTGGCCATCGCCCGCAGGGGCGACGCCCACGCCGATGACGACGAGGACGAGCTCGGCCCGGACTCAGGGGATGAGGCGTGAGAGGCCGTGCCAGACGGCGCCCATGACCAGCTCGGTCACGTCCTCGGCGCTGACCGGGCGCTCCTGCCGGGCCCGCCAGATCGCCAGGCGCTCGCAGGCGCCGACCACGACCTCGGCGTAGCCCTCGAGCAGGGTGGCCGGCACTGCGTCGAGGCCGGCCCGCTGCTGCAGGGTCCGTACGATGAACGCCGTCTGCTGCCGGCGGATGCTCTCGATGCCCGCGGCCGCGGAGGCCTGCATCGCACCCTCGTGGGTGATCAGCGCGAACGCCGAGGCGTGCTCGTCGATGAACCGGAAGAACGCGCCCACCCCGGCCCGGAACTGCTCCTCCACCGACGACCCCTCGGGCACCGCCTCCCAGGCCGCCTCGGTCGCCTGCAGCAGGTGGCTGCGGGCGCTTGCCACGCAGGCCGCGAGCAAGCCCTCCTTGGAGCCGAAGTAGCCGTAGATCATCGGCTTGGTGACGCCCACCCGGTCGGCGACGTCCTCCATCGTCGTCGCCTGGAAGCCGCGCTCGGCGAACACCTGCTCGGCCACGGCGAGGATCTGGGCCTCCCGCTCGGCGCGGGGCATCCGGGAGCGGGTCGCGGGCGTCGCCTCGGGGGTCATGCCCGGATCCTAGCCGCTCCCTACCGCCGGTAACTTACTCGTGGTAAGTTCGCCCGCCATGAGCACCCGGCACACCGTCCGCGCCGACGACGGCACTCCGCTCGCCGCCTGGGTCGACGGCCCCGACGACGCCCCAGGCGCCGGCTCGAGGGTCACGGTCGTCCTCGCCCACGGCTGGACCCTGGACCACAGCTCGTGGGACAGGGTGGCTCGCGCCCTCAGTGACGCCGACCGGGCCCTGCGCGTGGTCCGCTACGACCAGCGCGGCCACGGCGCCTCCGGCCGCGGCACCCGCCGGCCCACCATCCGTCGCCTCGGCGACGACCTCGCCTGCGTCATCGGGGAGCTTGCCCCGTCCGGGCCACTGGTCCTGGCCGGGCACTCGATGGGCGGCATGTCCATCCTGGCGATGGCCGGCGCCCACCCCGGACTGGTCGGCGACCGCGTGGCGGGCGTGGGACTGGTCTCGACCGCCGCCTCGCTGGTGCAGGAGGACGCCGGCCACTTCGCCTCCGCTTCCGGCGTCCCGCCCCGCCTGCGGCGGGTGGCGGCGCGGTTCCTGCCCTGGCTGATGCGCCTCCTTGCCGCCCTGCCGGGCCCGGTCAGGGTCCGCGGCCAACGCCTCGAGGGCTCCCGCGCACTGCTGTTCGGCCGGGGCGCCGACGAGTCGGACGTGACCAGCACGCACCGGGTCATCACCGCCAACCCGGCGGCCACCATCGGCCGGTTCTTCCTCGCCCTGAGCGCCCACCACGAGCTCGATGCGCTGCCGGTGCTCGCCGACGTCCCGACCGCTGTCCTCGTCGGGTCGGCCGACAAGCTCACCCCGCCCCGCTTCTCGGCCGTGATCGCGCAGGCCCTGCCGCACGCCCACCACGAGGTGCTCGACGGTGCCGGCCACATGCTGCCGCTCGAACGCGCCGAGACCGTGACGGAGCACCTGCTCCGGCTCACGCGGGGCAGCCGGGTCGGCGCCGGGCAGGAGGCCTGACATGGCGACCGTCCCGCACCACCGCGTGATCGTCGTCGGCACAGGCTTCTCCGGCCTGGGCATGGCGATCCAGCTCTCCCAGCGCGGGGAGGACGACTACGTCGTGCTGGAGAAGGCGCAGGACGTCGGCGGCACCTGGCGGGACAACCGCTACCCCGGGTGCGCGTGCGACGTGCCGTCGCGGCTCTACAGCTTCTCCTTCGCCCAGAACCCTTCGTGGTCGCGAGAGTTCGCCCCGGCCGGCGAGATCTGGGACTACCTGCGCCGCTGCGCCCGCGAGCACGACGTCGAACGCCACCTGCGGTTCGGGGCCGACCTGCGCTCCCTCGTGTATGACGAGCCCTCCGCCCGCTGGACCGCCACCGCCGCGGACGGGCGGCAGTGGACCGCCGACGCCGTGGTGCTGGGCATCGGCGCCCTGCACGAGCCCTCCCTGCCGGACATCCCGGGGCTCGCCTCGTTCGGCGGCCCGGTGCACCACTCGGCGCGCTGGCCCGAGGGGGACGACGGGCTCACCGGCAAGCGGGTCGCCGTGGTCGGCACCGGCGCGAGCTCGGTGCAGCTCGTCCCCGCGCTGGCGCCGCGCGCCGCGCAGGTGCACGTCTTCCAGCGCACCCCCGCGTGGATCCTGCCCAAGCGCGACCGCGAGCTGGGGGGCGCGCGCAAGGCGGCGTACCGCCGGATACCCGGCCTGCAGCGGGCGGTGCGGTGGGCGACCTACTGGGAGCTGGAGTCCCGGGTGCTGGCGTTCTCGCGCTACCCGGCCGCGATGAAGCTCGTCGAGCGGGTCGCCAGGCGGCACCTGGAGAAGTCCGTGCGCGACCCGCAGGTGCGGGCCGCGCTCACCCCCGACTACACCATCGGCTGCAAGCGGATCCTCATCTCCAACGACTACTGGGCGGCGTTCGACCGTGACGACGTCGAGCTGGTCACCGACGCCATCACCCGGGTCGAGCCGGGCGCCGTGGTGACGGCGGACGGCACGCGCCGCGAGGTCGACGCGATCGTGCTCGGCACCGGGTTCAGCGTCACCGGCAGCTACGACCGGCTGGACGTGCGCGGCCTCGGCGGGCAGTCGCTCGAGCAGGCCTGGTCCGGCGGGATGCGCACCCACCTCGGGGTGACCACGGCCGGCTTCCCGCAGCTGTACTTCCTGCTCGGGCCGAACACCGGGCTGGGCCACACCTCCGTGGTGATGATGATCGAGTGGGCGACCGGCTACGTGCTCCAGGCCCTCGACCACGCCCGCCGCCGGCGCGGTCCGGTCGTGGTCACCGACGCGGCGCAGGAGCGCTTCACCCGAGAGATGCGCACGCGCAGCCGGCGCACGGTCTGGGCGTCCGGCTGCCGCAGCTGGTACCTCGACCGGTTCGGCAACAACACCACGGTCTGGCCGGGCTCGACGCTGAGCTACTGGTGGCGCACCCGCCGGCTCGACCCGGCCGACTTCGCCACCGTCGCGCCGCGTCCACCGGGCGGTGGCGTCCCGCCGGCCGCCGAACCGGCCGGCGCGGAACCGGTCCCCGCCGATCGTTCCTGACCCCGACCAGCGACCCTCCCGGCCCACCCACAGGAGCCTGCCCGTGACCCGCGCCCCCTTCCGTCCCCGCGTCAGCATCGTCACCGGCGGTGCCTCTGGCATCGGCCGGGCCATCGCCGCCGAGCTCGTCGGCCGCGGCAGTCACGTCGTGGTCGCCGACCTCGACAGGGACCGGGCCACCCGGGCCGCCACGGAGCTGACCGCCGCCGGTCCCGGGTCGGCTGAGCCGGCCACCGTCGACGTCAGCTCCTTCGAGCAGGTCCGCGACGTGGTCGACCGCACCGAGGCCGACCGCGGACCGGTCGACGTCATGGTGAACAACGCCGGTATCGCGCTCGGCGGCCTGCTCGAGGAGCTCGACGAGCGGCATTGGGACCGCGCCCTGGGGGTCAACCTCGGCGGCGTCGTCAACGGGGTGCGCGCGGTCTACCCGCACATGAGCGCGCGGCGTCGCGGGCACATCCTCAACACCGCCTCGCTGGCCGGGCTCATCCCCGCCCCGGCGATGCTGCCCTACACGACGACCAAGCACGCGGTCGTGGGCCTCTCGACCGGCCTGCGCGCCGAGGCCGCGGCGCTCGGCATCGGCGTCACCGTGCTGTGCCCCGGCTTCGTCGACACCCCGCTGCTGGACGAGGTCTACGAGGCGCCGCCGTCGATCGCCGGCGGCAGCGTCCGCCAGGCGGTGCGGCTGATGCAGCCGAAGTTCCTCAGTGCCGAGACCGTCGCGGCCCGGGCGGTGCGGGGTCTGGAGCGCAACCAGGCGGTCGTCCCGGTGGGCGCGCTGGCGCACCTGCTGTGGCGGTTGAACCGCTGGGCGCCCCCTGCAGCCCGCGGCCTGTGCCGGGTGCAGGCGGGGGTGCACCGCAGCCGCGTCCACGCCTGACCGCCCCGGCTCGCCGGCCATGGCAGGCTGCGGGCGTGAGCGCCCAGGACCCGATGACCGTCACCCTGCTCGGGACCGGCGCGGCGGACGGGTGGCCCAACCCCTTCTGCGACTGCACCTCCTGCCGGCACGCGGCGGGGACCGGGGAGCTGCGCTCCCAGACCAGCGCGCTGGTCGACGGCCGGCTCCTGCTCGACTGCGGACCGGAGGCACCCCGGCAGGCGCTGCGTGCCGGGGTCGACCTGACCGGTGTGGAGGCGGTGCTGGTCACCCACGCGCATCCCGACCACCTCGACCCGGCGATGCTGCTCTACCGCAGCTGGGTGACCGACCGGCCGCTGCAGGTCCTGGGCCCGCCCCCGGTGCTCCAGGCGTGCGCGCCCTGGCTCGCCCCCGGCCAGGATCGGGTCGAGCTGGTGGCCGTGCGTCCCGGTGAGCTGCACCAGGTGGCCGGGTACGAGGTGGGTGCCCTGGCCGCCAACCACGGTGCGCCCGGTGAGGCCGTGCTCTACGACGTCACCGGGCCGGCCGGCCAGCGGCTGCTCTACGCCACCGACACCGCCGAGCTGCCGGACGTGACGGTCGCGGCGCTCGCGGGCGCCTGCCTCGACCTCCTGCTGCTCGAGCAGACCTTTGGCGAGCGGACGGACCTGCCGGGTGACCACCTCACCTTCGGCTCGTTCGCCCGGACCGTGGACGCGCTGCGCCGCGCCGGCGCCGTCACCGACGACACCGACGTGGTCGCCGTCCACCTGAGCCACTTCAACCCGCCCGGCGCCGTGCTCGCGCACCGGCTCGCCGCCTGTGGTGCCCGGGTGGTGCCCGACGGGACGCGCCTGTGCCTGCCGCCGCGGCGGGGTCAGGGGGCCTGAGCCGCCGGGTTCAGTGCCAGTGGGCGGCCGGTGACCACGTCGACCACGAGGCGCCCGCCGAGCGGGGCGGTCAGGGTCACCCGCACGGGGTCGAGCATCATGATCGCCGGGCAGGGGGACCCGTAGGTGCGCGAGAAGGACGCGCCCACCACGACGACGCCATCGTCCTCGAGCACGCGTGCCCGCACGTCCTTGTCGCACGGGCTGACGCCCACCCGGAACCGCAGCGACTCCCCGCCGACGCCGATGAGGTCCTGGGCCGCCTCGAGCCGGGCGTCCGCGGGCAGCGACGGCAACGCCGGCGGCTCCGGGACCTGTCCCACCGCGTCCGGGGACACCGCGACCCGGCCCACCGGGCCGGACAGCCCCTCGACGGTGAACAGCCACACCGGCACCGTCGCGACGCCCCGGCTGGTGCGCAGTGGCGCGGTCGACAGCCGCGCGCCGGTCACCGTCAGCGCCGTGCACGGGCCGAGGCTGGTGGACGTCACGCCGCCCGAGGGTGTGGCCGGCTGGCTGTCCCGGGCAGGCGGTGGGGTCGTGGGCCCGTTGCAGGCGGCCCCGCCGCGGTCCAGCAGCCGGTATGCCGTGCGCGCCCCGACCACGGGCACCCGCAGCAGGCTGCCGTCCGGGAAGCGCACCGACCCGGACGCCGGGGTGTCCGGCAGGCTGCCCTTCAGCCGGAACAGGCCGGCCTGGAAGGCCTGCTTGGTCGCGACGTCGGGGAACCCGTCGGCCGGGGGGAGGGCGAGGTCCTGGAGCGGGACGAAGCCGTGCGTCCAGTCCTGGTCCGGCGGGTTGAGCCGCCACGCTCGGGCGACCGCCGCGGCGCGCTGCTGGAAGCCGCCGTCACCGCTGCCCCCGCCGCCCGGCATACCGACGCGTTGCTGGCCGCAGGCGGCCAGGAACAGCAGCGGGGCGAGCAGGGGCAGGAGCAGGGAGCGGCGCACCATGCCGATGGGACGCGCAGGTCCGGCGCCCGGTTGCCTCAAGTGATCCGCAAGGAACCGTGAAGTCCCCGCGCGGCGGGTCCGGACCCGACAGACTCTGGGTCACGGAGTGGGACGGTTCGGGCCAATCCGTACGCCGTGGGCGAACATGAGCGAATGGGACTCAAGGCGAGGAACACCGCGACCAGCGGAGCCGTTGTCCCGATCACGCATCAGGTGCCCTCGACGGGTGCCGTGATGTCGTGCAGCACAGATAGCATCGAGGTGTCTCGATAGCGAGGAGAGATAGCGATGTTCGAACGGTTCACCGACCGGGCCCGTCGGGTTGTGGTGTTGGCGCAGGAAGAGGCGCGCATGCTCAACCACAACTACATCGGGACCGAGCACATCCTGCTCGGCCTGATCCACGAGGGCGAGGGTGTCGCTGCCAAGGCACTCGAGAGTCTGGGTATCTCCCTCGACGCCGTGCGTGAGCAGGTCCAGGAGATCATCGGCCAGGGCCAGCAGGCCCCGTCCGGCCACATTCCCTTCACCCCCCGGGCCAAGAAGGTCCTCGAGCTGTCCCTGCGCGAGGCGCTGCAGCTCGGCCACAACTACATCGGCACCGAGCACATCCTGCTCGGCCTCATCCGCGAGGGTGAGGGAGTCGCGGCGCAGGTTCTGGTCAAGCTCGGCGCCGACCTCAACCGGGTGCGCCAGCAGGTCATCCAGCTGCTGTCCGGCTACCAGGGCAAGGAGCCGACCACGACCGGTGGCCCGCAGGAGGGCACCCCGTCGGGTTCGCTCGTGCTCGACCAGTTCGGCCGCAACCTGACCCAGGCGGCCCGCGAGGGCAAGCTCGACCCGGTCATCGG